>CAZOXS010000083.1:0-6356 GCA_964583785.1 uncultured Victivallales bacterium | reverse complement strand
TGGCATGGGGGCCGTTGAGCTTACCACCGAGATACGGGGGACCCGCGGGCGGGATCGCCTGTTCTCGTCCTACTGGAAGGGGATCGGTAGAATCTGGCACAATACGACGGAGAAACGCCTTTACGCCTGCATGCAGGCCGGCCCGGCAAAAGTCCGGTTGCTGACCGATCAGGAGCTCTTTGCCTCATGAAGCCATCCCTTGACTACGAACAGCAACTGCACACGATCCCGGTTCGCAATGTGCAGGCCGTGGTGATGGCATCGGAACGCTCACCGGAGGCCATTCTCGTGGAGGTGCAATTACGCTATGCGGGGCTGCTGCGTTTCATTGCGAAATGGGTGCATGCGCGGCAGCGTAAACGCTATGAATTGTCGGGCTTGTCGCGCGAGATGTTTGAGCGCGTGGATGGCAAGCAGACGGTCGAGCAACTCATCGACTGGCTATGCGAGCAGGAGCACCTGACCTTTCTGGAGGGGCGTGCGCTCGTCGTGCTCTATCTTCGCGATCTGATGCGGCGTGGCCTGATTGTGATGCTTGCGGCGGATTCGGCGGAGCGGTAGCCGGTGCTTACTGATCCGTCCACTCGCGGGTGAACCGCTGCCAGGCGACGGCGGCGTTTCCTGGCTGTTCCATGGCGCGTGCCACCCAGAATCGGTGCAGTTCTGCGCCAGCCCGGACCAGACGTCGGTTGGCTGCCGAGCGGTTCGCCAGCATGGGATCGGAATCCGGCGGACAACGTGCGAGCAGACTGTCCACGAGTGCCACAAAACGGGGCCCGACGAGGGTGGGCGGGAACCCATTAACTTTCTTGCGGATCGAGAGCGGGGCTGTGTATTCGATCACGGGGTGATTGTCCGTGTTGCGAGGATAATGCTGGAATAGATCCTCGGCGGCCGTAATATTGCCGCCATAAGCTGCATCGTGCGCCAGATGCCGAATTGCTCCAGCAAGACAAAACCGCAGAGCAAGGAGCCAAGTATGGATCCGGCCGTGTTGACCGCTGCCCGCCGCCCCAGGATGACGCCGGGATGTAACGCGTGGGATTCGGCCGCCTTCAGGAGAAAGGGAAACCCCATATCGAGTTGGTGTGGAGCTGGGCCAGAAGCTGTGTCCACAACACTTCCAGCGCTAGAAAGCCGAAGCCTGAGATGAAGCCGATTGCATAGACGGGAAAAAGATCGTGCGGTGCGCGTGACGCAGGGGACTCGACAAACCCTGCGGGCAGGTCGCGGGAATCATCATCCTGTGTACGCGAAAGGAGGTAGGCCGCAACGCCCGTAGCCGCCGTGATCGCAATCGCCAGGATGCAGGTCCAGGTAAAGCCCAGAAGCCTGATAAGAAAGAAGCCGGTGGCGAAGGCCCCCAGTGCAGCCCCGATGGTGTTGACGGCATAGAGCCAAGCCGCACGCCGACCGAATGCGTCCCGGTGATGAATCATAGCCTGTCCAATCATGGGAAGCGTGCCTCCCATGAAAAAGGCAGGCGGCAGGATCAGGCATATGGCAAGCAGTCCTTTTGTCGCGAAACGCAGAGCGGGGAAGGGCATGTGCTGATAGACGGTGGGGTAGATTGATCGGAACAGGGCGATTACACCGAAATAGAGCAGCGCCGTGACCGCGATGCCGACTTCGAGCCATGCAAAGGCGCGCATCGGGTTGCGCAACGTTTTTGATTTTTCGCCCCAGAACTAGCTTCCCAATGCAAGCCCCGTAAAGAAAATGGCCAGCGTCAAGGCCGTGGCATGTGCCGTGTTGCCCACCAGAAGCCCTAACTCTCGCATCCAGAGAAGCTGGAAGACCAGGCATGCAAACCCCGAAAGCAGCGCATAAATAAGCGGCATCCTCATTCGCATCATCTATCAGGTTTTGTTTGGCATCGCAAGCCCTGACTTTAACGTGCAGCCCCCCCCCGCGCGACAGCCCTCTGTCAGAGGCACTTTGCCAGATCGGGACGCGAGGTGGTTATATCCGCCGGAATCGCGCCGTGATTGAGTGGGGACGGCCCCACTCCCTCACGGCTATCCCTTCCCGCTCCCAAGCAACCCTTTGCGCGCCAACTCTGTCGCAATCCTGACCGCTTATTGTCGTAAACGCGTGTTGCTGTTCAGAGGGGGATATGCAATGATCAAAACGTGTTCATGGAGGGCGTGATGGCGGGGTTGATTACAGATATAAGCGGTGTCGATCTGTTGTTCAGTCGGGATTTTCCGGCCGGGGAACTTGCGTCTCGCCGACGGACGATTGCTGGCCGGATCGGTCCCCAGGCGCATCTGCTGATTGCCAGTGCTCCACCGGTGCCGGGCGATGTGCCGGTCCAGGATGCCAACTTCTATTACTTCTGCGGGCTGGAGACGGTCCATTCGTATCTGCTGATCGACGGCAAGGATGGCAGGACCCGTTTGTTCCTGCCCTCGCGTGATACGATGGAAGGTGAGCCGGAGGACAAGCTGGGCTTCGAGGATGCCGATATGATCCGTGCGCACTTGCAGATCGACGAGGTGTTGCCGTCATCGGCCCTGACGGCCACCCTTGGCAAGGTTTCGCATCTTTACCTGCCGCAGGCGGAAGTCGAGGGTGGGGGGGTCACGCGGTTCGGTGCCAATGGCTGCGCCAGGCGTCGGGAGGAAGAGGAGTGGGATCAGGCCGAGCCGAGGCATAAGCGCCTGATGCGACTGCTGAGGGAACGCTTCCCCGTAATCGAGTTGGCCGATGCCTGTCCGCTGATTTCCGATATGCGCACGATTAAGAGTCAGGCGGAGATCGCGGTGCTCCGGCAGGCGGGGCAGCTCTCGGCGAACGTGATGATCGAATCGATGAAGGCGACGCGTCCCGGCGTAACCGAGACACACCTTCAGGCGATTGCCGAATATGTCTTCCGTGATCAGGGGCATTGCGGGCTGGGTTACGGGGTCATTGCCGCCAGCGGGACGAACACCTGGAATGGGCATTATCACCGCAACAACGCGACGCTCCGCGATGGGGATATCGTGCTGATGGATTGCGGGCCGGATCTGCGGCATTACGCCAGCGACATCGCCCGCATCTGGCCGGTCAATGGCGTATTCAGCGACTGGCATCGGCGGGTCTACGGATTTATCGCCGCTTATCACAAGACGCTGCTCGCGCTGATCCGTCCGGGTGCGCTGCCGTTGGAGATCTATGACGAGGCGGCACGTCGCATGGCGCAGCAGTGCAAGGATCCGGCATCGCCGTTCGGGGATCAGACCGCGTTACTGGACCAGATGGTTGCCGCCGGGGTTGGGTATCTGAACCATGGCGTCGGGCTGAGTGTACACGATGCGATGAACCCCGCATGGAAGAAGTCGCCATTGAAGGTCGGATTTGTATGTGCGCTGGACCCGATGGCCTGGTGCAAGCCCGAGCACCAGTATATCCGGGTCGAGGACACGATCGTGATCACGCCGGATGGCTGCGAGCGGCTGACCGGCAATGCCCCCTTCGAGATTGCCGATATCGAGGCACTGATGCGAATGCGGAACTTCTGAACGCGGAAGGTGGAATGCGGAAAGCTGAAGACCACTTGGGTGGGCGAAAATGGGGTTGGTAACTTTTTGTGAGAATATGGATTGCGGCTGTAGCCCAGTCGCGCTGCGACTGAGGCAACGGGGATGCGCGTGCGGTTACGAAGATCACCGCGCTTGCGCCTGCCAACCGTTCGCTTGCAATGCGTAAGCCGCACTCGCGGCCCGAGTGGGCTACATGGGGGGATGGACGATTACGGGCGACGATTACGGATCACGAAGAGGCAAATCATCCACCTTAATCGTCGAGCGTAATCGTAATCCGAATTTGGGGTCAAGCGGTTGACGTTATAGGTAGCGAGGGTAAAACACATGAAACAACCGAATATTCTATTGTTTTTCACGGATCAGCAGCGGTTCGACACCATTGCCGCGCTGGGGAACCCGGTGATCAAGACGCCGGCCCTGGACCGGATTGCGCGTGAGGGCGTGGCGTTCACGAGTGCCTACTCCCCGTCGCCGGTCTGTGTGCCGGCGCGTTGCTGCATGCATTACGGCCAGTACCCGATGCACACGGGGTGCTATGACAATGCCTGGGCGATGCCGGAAAATCGCACCTCGTTCATGCAGGCACTGACCGACACCGGGTATCGCACGCACGGTATCGGCAAGTGCCACTTTACGCGCGATCCGAATGCCCTGCGCGGGTTCCAGTCGCGCGAGACACAGGAGGAAGTGCCGCGCCGGGCAAGCGATGATTACACGCGTTTCCTGGAGGCGGAAGGCTGGGGCGAACTGCCCGAGCCGCATGCCGTGCGCGGCGAAATGTATTATGTACCGCAGGTCTCGCAGATGCCCCAGCGTTTACATCCGTCTCAATGGGTTGGGGATCGCACGGTGGCCTTTGTCGAGGCACAGAAGGGTTGCGACCAGCCCTGGTTCCTGTTCTCCAGCTATGTGCACCCGCATCCGCCGTTTGCGCCGCCGGCACCGTGGCACAAGCTTTATCGTTCGTTTGACATGCCGCTGCCCAAGGTGCCGCAGGATGTCGAAAGTCTGCAGACCTATGTCAACCGTCTACAGAACCGCTACAAGGGGCGTGACCAGGGGATTGACAACAACCTGATGCGGAATATCAAGGCGCATTACTATGCCTGTATTTCGTTTATCGATTACCAGATTGGCCGTACGCTCGAGGCTCTGGAGCGGACCGGTCAGCTTGGCGACACGCTGGTGTTGATGACGGCTGATCACGGGGAGCATCTGGGCGACTACAATTGTTTCGGTAAGCGTTCGATGCACGATACCTGTGCGCGGGTGCCCATGTTGGCCTGGATGCCGGGACGCTTCGAGGGTGGCGTTTGCTGCGACCTGCCGACCAGTCTGGTGGACATCATGCCCACGATTCTCGCGGCGGCGGGGTGTGATCGCGAGGGGTTGGCGCTGGACGGCGTGGATCTGCGGTCGGTGCTTGATGGCGAGGCGGGCCGTGAGGCGGTGTTCTCGCAGTATCGTACAGGCGGCACGGCTCTTTACACGTTGGTGTCGAGTCGCTGGAAATACGCGTATAGTGCCGCCGACAACCGCGAGTTCCTGTTTGACCGCTTGGTGGATCCGGGGGAGACGCGCAACCGTAGCGGGCTGCCGACAACTCAGGCGGTGGTCAAGCGGATGCGTCACCAGACGATTGAGTGGCTGGTTCAAGGTGGTGTAACCGACGTCGTTGAGGGCGATCAATGGAAGGTGTATCCGCCTCGGGAGGTGGCGACGGATCCGGATTCGGAGCTGTTAACACAGGACCGCCCCGATTTTGTACTGGATTTGCCGGGCTATACGGATGAACGGTCGTAGGAAATGTGAATGGCTGGGGAGGTTGCGATGATGAAGATAGGCGTTGCGAAAGAGATCAAACGGCATGAGTACCGGGTGGGCATGACACCGGCTGGGGCGGCGGCGTTTGTGCGGCACGGGCATACGGTCGCGGTTCAGACCGGGGCGGGCGAAGGGGCTGGTTTCCAGGATTCGGACTATGAGAAGGCGGGAGCCCGGATCGAAACAGACGTCAAGCGGCTGTTCGATGTGGCGGAGATGATCGTCAAGGTCAAGGAGCCGCAGCCGGTGGAGTATCCGCTCTTCCACGAGGGCCAGATTCTTTATACCTACCTGCACCTGGCGGCCGACAAGCCCCAGACCGAGGCGTTGCTGGAGCGGGGTGTCACCGGCATTGCCTACGAGACGGTGCGGCGCGCCGATGGTTCCCTGCCCTTGTTGACGCCGATGAGCGAGATCGCGGGGCGGCTTTCGATCCAGGAAGGGGCGAAATACCTGGAGCGGCCGATGGGTGGACGCGGCGTGCTGCTGGGCGGCGTGCCGGGGGTGCGCCGCGGTAAAGTCGCGATCCTGGGCGGCGGCGTCGTCGGCACGAATGCGGCCAAGATCGCGGTCGGGATGGGGGCGGATGTCACGGTGCTGGACATCTCGCAGAACCGCCTGGTTTGGTTGGATGATATTTTCGGCAACTCACTGCAAACGCTTTTCAGCTCGCGGGCGAACATCGAGGCGGTACTGCGGGAGTGCGATCTGCTGATCGGGGCTGTCCTGGTGCCGGGGGCTAGCGCACCGAGGCTGGTGTCGCGCGCGGATCTGGCCCTGATGAAGCCGGGGGCGGTGGTGGTGGATGTGGCGATTGATCAGGGTGGTTGTCTAGAAACCAGCAAGCCGACCTCGCATGATGATCCGGTCTATACGGTGGATGGCGTTCTCCATTATACGGTGGCCAATATGCCGGGAGCCGTCTCGCTGACCTCCACGATGGCCTTAACCAACCAGACGCTGCCGTTCGGGTTGAAGCTGGCGAATCAAGGGTTTGCGGAA
>CAZOXS010000082.1:0-12129 GCA_964583785.1 uncultured Victivallales bacterium | reverse complement strand
GCGACATCCGCAGCGGGCAGAGCAGGCGGCATGGTCTTCTCCCAATCCACGAGCGGCGGGCCGTCGTGGTTCATTGCGGCATTGTGCTTGAAGTACTGAGGGGCAGCAGGAAGCCCGTCGATGACCGCCATCACATAGGATGGCAGATCCTTATGTTGCAGATAGGGGTTTTCTCTGCGCTGCTCTCCAATTGTGGAGACCGGCTTGTCGCTCAGATGAACCCCGCAGAGCGAGCCCGCCCCGTGGGCGGGGAAGAACTGGGTGTCGTCGGGCAGTTTGGACAGTTTGTCTTTCCAGGACCGATAGCCCATTTCCGCCAGCTCGGCGGCGCTCATGCCTTCGCCCATCAGATCGGGACGGCCGACACTGCCGATGAACAACGTGTCGCCGGTGAAAACGAAAGTCGGGTTCCTCTCGGAGGCAGGATGATACACATAGAGGCAGATACCATCGGGTGTGTGTCCCGGAGTCGTCACAACGACCGCGCGTACCTTGCCGAAGGCGATCGCATCGCCATCCGCTACCGCTTTGTGCGGATAGCCGGCCTTGGTGGCGGCGTTGGCGACTATCTCCGCGCCAGTGGCCCTGGCCAGTTCCATGTGCCCCGCTACGAAATCAGCGTGTGAATGGGTCAGGTAGACTCTGGTAATCTTCAATCCCAATTCCTGCGCATCCTTCAGGTAGCGGCTGATGTCTCGGGCCGGATCGACAATCATGGCTTCCCCGCCGCTCCCAATCAGATAGGAGTAGTGCGAAAGAACGGCCAGATTGTACTGACGAAACACGAATTCAGCAGATTTCTGCTCGGTCTCCGGAACCCGTTGAACAGTGGCCGCAGCGTCACCGTGCGCTGCAGCTTCCGCGTCGCCCGGCAGACTGACCGCCCGTGCCGAAGCGGCGGCAATCAGCATCGTGACAAAAATCCATTTACTCAGCCCAAACATTTTCATGCGAACTCTCCTTCCGGTGTCTTTACGTTCCACGGAGCAAGACGGAGGTCACCCTTTCCACAACCCGTGCAAATTGCAGTACTCGCGGGCCGTGATCTCCTTGGCCGTGATCGCAAACACCGCTTCGGGCACCTGGCCGGGTTTGAGAAACTGACGACAGCTCTTGCCGTCGGCAATCACTTCGATCCACTCGATCCAATGCTTGTCGTCCATGGGATGCGCGACGCTGCCGACCCTCACCTTCACGCCCCCATCGACCTTCTCGATGACCGGCACATGCTTCTCGCGCGCTGCGTCCACGGTATTCTCAGCCTGAAGCTGCATCGGTTCGTCGCAACAGACGAGTTCGCCCTCACTAATATCCAGCACCTCGACGATGTTGCCACACACGTTGCACTTGTAGATTTGCCTTGCTTCCGTCATGGTTCTTTGCTCCTGTTGTATTTCCTTTTTGTTGCGCCCTGTAGTGTCCATGCACATGGACACTACAGCACGGGATGAATCTGCGCTATGGGGTGTATCCCTACCAGCTTTTCGAGTTTTCCAGAGACGTTGACGACGAGCACCTTCCCCTCATTTTCCTTGAGTTGGATCGGCATGATTGCCTCCTTTCATTTGTGTTTGAGTGTTCCATTTCCAGTTGCGAATTTCAGGCATGTCCACACCGTGCTTGTCGATGTATTGCTTATGCGCACTCAGCGTGTCCGTCATCGTCTGCTTGAGCGTTGTGCCGCGACGTCCAAGCGATCCAACCCAATGAATCACGTCCTGCACCAGATGGAAGCGGTCCAGGTCGTTCAGTACGGTCATGTCGAAGGGCGTCGTGATGGTGCCTTCTTCCTTGTAGCCGCGAACGTGGATGTTGTGGTGGTTCGTTCGGCGATAGGTCAACCGGTGGATCAACCACGGGTAGCCGTGAAACGCGAAGAGGATCGGTTTGTCCCTGGTGAACAGGGCATCGAAGTCTTGATCGCTCAGTCCGTGCGGATGTTCGCTTTCCGGCTGCAACTTCATCAGGTCAACAACGTTGATCACGCGAATCTTCAGCTCGGGCAAGTGCTTCCGAAGGATGGAAACGGCGGCGAGGGTCTCGAGCGTGGGAACATCCCCGCAGCAGGCCATCACCACATCCGGTTCGGTGGCCTGATCGCATCCAGCCCATTCCCAGATACCGATCCCACTGGTGCAGTGTACAACGGCCTCATCCATGGACAACCATTGCGGCGCCTGGTATTTGCCGGCGATCACCACGTTGACATAGTGCCGGCTCCTGAGGCAGTGGTCCCACACCGACAGCAGGCAGTTGGCGTCGGGCGGCAGGTAGACGCGCACGATGGTCGCCTTCTTGTTGACCACATGATCGATAAAGCCAGGGTCCTGATGCGTGAAGCCGTTATGGGCCTGCTGCCAGACATGCGAGGCGAGCAGGTAGTTCAGCGAGGCGATCTTGCGACGCCAGGGAAGCTCCGCGCTGATCTTCAGCCACTTGGCGTGCTGGTTGAACATCGAATCAATGATGTGGATGAACGCCTCGTAGCAGTTGAAAAGGCCATGCCGCCCGGTGAGCAGATAGCCCTCGAGCCAGCCCTCGCATTGATGCTCGCTCAGCATTTCCATCACGCGGCCATCGGTTGCCAGAAACTCGTCGTTGTCCTGTGTCCGGGCTTCCCACTGCCGGTCGGTAACCTCAAACACGGCATTCAAGCGGTTGGACAGCGTTTCATCGGGACCGAAGATGCGGAAGTTGCGCGGCGATGCGTTAAGTTGGACAACCTCGCGCAGAAACAATCCCAGCTCGTGCGTGTCGGCGGCCTGGACGGCTCCCGGCGCCGGGATATCCACGGCATAGTCGCGGAAATCCGGCATGATCAGGTCGTGCAGCAGCAGACCGCCGTTCGCGTGCGGATTCGCCCCCATGCGGCGGTCGCCCTTGGGCGCTAGCTCGGCAAGTTCCGGGACCAGGTGCCCGCATTCGTCGAAGAGCTCCTCCGGTCGGTAGCTCCTCATCCAATCTTCCAGAAGCTTGAGATGACCGGGATGGTCGGCATCCACCAGGATGGGAATCTGGTGTGCCCGGAAGGTTCCTTCGTTCGGCACGCCCTCGACTTCCTTCGGCCCTGTCCAGCCTTTTGGCGATCTGAGGACGATCATCGGCCAGCGCGGGCGGTTGGCGGCACCGCTTTCGCGTGCATAGCGTTGAATCTGGCGGATTTCCAGAACCGTTTGGTCCAGGACTTCGGCCATGCGTTGATGCATGGTTGCCGGATCGTCGCCCTCCACGAAGTAGGGCGTCCAACCATAGCCGCGTAACAGTTGCTCCAGCTCTTCCGGTTCGATGCGCGCCAGCACCGCCGGATTGGCGATCTTGTAGCCGTTGAGATGCAGGATCGGAAGCACGGCCCCGTCCGTGACCGGGTTTAAGAACTTGTTGGAGTGCCAGGCCGTGGCCAGCGGACCGGTCTCGGCCTCACCGTCCCCGACGATGCAGGCGACGATCAGTTCCGGATTATCGAAGGCGGCGCCGAAGGCATGGCTGAGCGAATAGCCGAGTTCTCCGCCCTCGTGAATCGAGCCTGGACATTCCGGCGAGACATGGCTGGGAATGCCGCCGGGGAAGGAAAACTGCTTGAACAGCTTCCGGAGTCCGGCCTCATCCTGGCTGATATCGGGATAAATCTCGCTGTAGGTGCCCTCCAGGTACGTATTGCCCACCAGTGCGGGACCGCCGTGGCCGGGACCGGAAATGTAGATCATGTCCAGATCGTGTTCCTTAATGACCCGGTTTAGATGAACATAGATGAAATTCTGCCCCGGCGTGGTGCCCCAGTGGCCGAGCAGCATCGCTTTCACATGGGCTGGCTTCAGCGGCTCACGCAGCAGCGGGTTGTCGCGCAGATAGAGCTGACCGACCGACAGGTAATTCGCGGCCCGCCAGTAGGCATCCATCTTGCGGAGCAGAGCGGGGGTGAGCGTTGTTGTTTTCGTCGTCATGTCGTTCCCTTAGACCTTTCCGACACGGCCTTCATAAGTTTGTCGAACGGCTGGTTGAATTTTGTGATGCCTTCGTCCTCAAGTTGCTGCGTCACCGAGTCGAGCTTGATGTCGAGTTCCGGCAATAGCGACAATACGCGGGCCGCTTCGAACATGTCCTGTTCAATACGGTCTTGCGGGTCTCCATGATCGCGATAGGCGTCGAGGGTCTCGACCGGTGCCGTGTTGACCGTGTCACGTCCGATAAGGGCCTCGACGTATTTCACATCGCTGTATTCCGGGTTCTTCGTGCCGGTGCTGGCCCAGAGCAGCCGCTGGACGCGAGCACCCTGCATCGCCAGGCTCCTGAACCGCGCGCTGCCGAAGATCTCCTTGTAGGTCTGGTAGGCTATCTTCGCGCTGGCGACCGCTACCTGCCCAAGCGCTTCTTTCGCGATGTCTGCCTCTTTGTCTCCTTGAACGACGATAAGTTGCAGCAGGGGGTCCACCAGTGCATCAATGCGGCTCACAAAGAAACTGGCCACCGAGGCCACGTGCTTGACTGACTTCCCCTGGCTCGACCGCGATTCGATGCCGGCGGCGTAGGCTTCCGCCACCTGCCGGTAGCGGGGCAGTCCGAAGATAAGCGTCACGTTGACGTTGATGCCTTCGCTGATGAGTTGCCGGATGGCGGGCAGTCCTTCGTCCGTGGCCGGGACCTTGATGAAGACGTTGGGCCGGTTCAGCGCTGCCCACAACCGGCGGGCTTCTCCCAGTGTGCCGTTGGTGTCATGCGCCAGGTGGGGATTGACCTCCAGGCTGACATAGCCATCCCTTCCGTCAGTCCTGTCGTACAGAGGCCGGAACACGTTTGCGGCGCTTTGCACATCGCGCTGGCTGATCGATTCATAGATCTCCGGTGCGGCCATCCCCCTGGCCGCCATGATGCGAATATCCTCGTCGTAATCGTGACTGTCCACAATGGCCTTCTCGAAGATAGCCGGGTTCGACGTCATCCCCCGCAGTCCATCCTCCTCGATCAGACGCCGGAGCCCGCCGTCTGCGATCAGGTCGCGTCGGATGTAGTCGAGCCAGATAGATTGTCCGAGTGTTTCCAGTTGCTCAAGTGGATTGTTTGCACTCATGTTTGTTCCTGTCCTCTCGTTATAGGGGCGGCATAGCCCGATGCCATGCCGCCGCGTCCGCTCGATGGGTTATTTCAGGCAGTCGCCCTTTTTTCCGCCCTGCTTCGCGCCGGCAGGCTTGGTCGTGCCTTTCCCCTTCCCGGCGCCGTGTCCATCACGCGGCCCTTCTCCCTTGGGTCCTTTTCCGTCCTTGTTTGGCATGTTTCTCACCTCCCCTCATTTTATATTACGCTTCCGTCTTCCGTTTTCTGTTTTCTGTCTTCAGTCTGATCCATGCGGACTTCGTCCAGTACCGCGCGCACCTTGCGGGCGAGGTCGTCGCGGGAGAACGGCTTTGAGAGGAACTGCACGCCCTCGTCCAGCACGCCGCGTTGCGCAATCACGTCGGACGTGTAACCGGACATGAACAGCACCTTGACGCCCGGCTTGAGTGCGCTGATGCGTTGCGCCAGTTGCCGCCCATCCATCCCCGGCATGACCACGTCCGTCAGCAATACATGGATTTCTCCCGGATGCCGGTCGATCAACTTCAGGGCTTCTGCCGGGGTCGCGGCCGCCAGGACCTTGTACCCGAGGGCTTCCAGGAACAGGCCGCAGGTCACGCGTAGCGATTTCTCGTCCTCTGCCAGCAAAACGGTCTCCCCCCGGCCCCTGGGCGCTTCCTGCCTGCTGGCGAAGGGCGTCTTCGCTGCCTCTGTCGTCATCGCGGGCAGATAGATCTTGAAGGTTGTGCCCTTGCCCGGCTCGCTGTAGACGTTGATAAAGCCGTTGTTCTGCTTGACGATACCGTACACGGTGGCCAGCCCCAGCCCCGAGCCCTCGCCAACGCCCTTGGTGGTGAAGAACGGCTCGAATACCTGCGCCAGGGTCTCGTTGTCCATCCCGCAACCATTGTCGCTGACCGCCAGGAACTCATACACGCCGGGCGTGGCTTCCGGGTGACTGGCGCAGAACGCGGCATCGACGGTGGCGCTTCCGGTTTCCAGGGTGATCTCGCCGACACCGGCGATGGCATCCCGCGCATTGACGCACAGGTTGGTGAGGATCTGGTCAATCTGCGAGGGGTCGAGTTTCACCGGCCGCAGGTTTGCGCCAGGCCGCCAGATCAGTTTGATGTCCTCGTGAATCAGCTGCTGCAGCAGCTTGAGCATCGCCTCCACGGCGTCGTTGAGGTCCAGGATTCTTGGGGCAATGATTTGCTTGCGGGCAAACGCAAGAAGTTGCCGGATGATCTCGGCCGACCGGTTGGCACCGTTGGTGATTTCGTCGAGATACTTCCGGATCGGATGACCGGGCTCGATCACGTCCCGGCACAATTCGGTGTAGCCCATGATGCCCATGAGCAGGTTGTTGAAATCGTGCGCGACTCCTCCAGCGAGACGTCCCACGGCTTCCATCTTCTGTGCCTGGCGAAGTTGTTCGGCAAGCCTGTCCGCCTCCGTCTCCGCCTGCTTGCGCATCAGAGCCGAACCGATATGCGCGGCGATATCCTCCAGTTGGGCAACGGATTCAGGCGTGAAGCACCCTTTGCGACGATCGTTGAACTGGATCAGTCCCACCGTCCTGGCCCTGTTGCGAATGGGCACAAGGGCGACCGATGCATAGCCCTGATGGATACATTCATTGCGGGGTTTGCGCCGGGGATCATCGTTCGCCGGGATGTGAAGTAGCGAGGCTGAGTCATTGGTCCAGAAGCTGCCTCCCCGCGTGAACAGCTTGTTAGCCGGATCTGTCTGGCCGGCGAGTACCAGCCCGCAGATGCATTCCAGGCAGATGTTGCCGTCTTTGTCGCGGCATACGCCACCGTTCGAGTCCCTCTCAATAAGCGTGTTCTCGGTTTCCAGGAATTCCGGGGCAAATCCATCCTGATAATAGTAGGGGAAGTCATCCCCGTTTTGCAGACGGATGCCGACGGCATCAAATGTCGTCTGCGCCTTCAGGGTGGCGATGACGGCCTGCATGGTGTGAGCCAGATCACTGGGCTCGTTCAGTATCCGCAGGATTTCATGGTTCATGCGCTGATAGGATGCCGCCCGTACCCTATCCGAGATATCGCGGATGTTGCACTGGATCACCCGCTTGCCTTCCACCAGATAGACATTGCTGACGAACTCCACGTCGATTTTCCGCCCGGCGGCGGTTTCAAGCGGCATGTCCTCGTACCGGACATAATCGCGCGCCTGCAGTTCCCTGAATTTATCCTCGTTGGCGGCGATGTTCCTGAAGAATCCGAGTTCCCACACTTTTTTTCCCAGGAATTCGGTGTGCGAATAGCCCAGCAGGGCTGTCAGGAATGGATTCACATCCACGACCATGCCGGTCTCGGCATCAAGAATCAGTATCCCGTCCTGTGCCGATTCGAAAAGCCGCCGGTAACGGAGTTCCGATGCAGCCAGCGCCGTGCGCACCTGCCTTGTAGTAGCACTCATGGGGTGATGCTAGCTGTTTGGCCGGATTGTCTGCTATGGGGTAAAACCCTACGTTGCCGGCCCCAGCCGCAGTCGCGGCAATAGCCGTTCAACCTCCGATAACGCGGCTTGCATCCACCAGGGCCACGCCTTCCAGTTCTGCTGGCAGCTTATCGCTGCGGGGCAGGAAAAGACCGTAATGCACAGTGGATCCGGGAGGCAGGGGTGGCTTTTCGCGCTGCTTCATCACCCGGATCGCGGTGGCGGCCTTGGCGGCGGTGACCGACTGCATCCATTTGCATTCCCCGAGGAAGACGTGACGCCGGTCGGCGGAGACAGACACGACATCCCATTCCACGTTTGAGGGGTCGCGTCCGCCCCAGTACCGTCCTGCGGGTTCCCACTCGATACCCGCGTGGTCAAGCCGGCGCCATTCCCGGCGGCAAACCTCCTCCCACACGGCGGCCACATGATGGATCCACGCCTGCATGGCCTGCCGCTGGCCGGATTTAGCCCCTACATTCAGCCCGCTCAAGTACGGTCGCACACAGATATGCCACATCGCCAGGAACGGATCGGCCGGTTTGTACAAGACGCGACGCCCACCTGTGGAGGGTCGTCCGCTGCCAAAATCGTACGGTGCCTGCCGGTCCACCAGCCCTAGGTCCACCAGATGCCGCAGCGGCTTGCCCAGCGTCGTGTCTTTGACTCCCAGTCGCGCCGCCAGTTCCGAGGGTCGCCGCGCACCACGCCCGATCAGTTCACAGGCTGCACGTTCCAGGGAAGCCGCATCCTCGTCGCGCAGAACGCGGTCGGCCTCCTCATGCAATACGCCGCGCGGGGAGAACACCAGGTGCTCCAGCGCCTGCTCCACGGAGTCGTATCGGCCATCGCGCACCAGATCCCAGTAACGGGGCACCCCGCCAAACGCCGCATAGAACATCAACGCCGAAACAGCGTCCGGCAAACCGAGGGCGGCGCGCATCTCGCCAACGGGCAGCGGGTGCAAACGCAGAATGGCCTGCGCCCGTCCATACAGCGGGGCATCCTCGTTCAACACCAGGCCTTGCATCATCCGCTGGCTGGATCCGCTGATGACCAGCGGGAGCCGCACGGCATCTGGAGAATCGACCATCGCCTGAACAAGCGACGGCAGTTCAGGGGCGTTTTGAACCAGATACGGGAACTCGTCCAGCACCAGGACGGGGGCATCCTCAGGCCATTGCCGTTTCATGGATTTCAGCAGTGCCTGCCAGGTGGGATACACCGCATCGGCAAAGCCGGGCAGAAACGCCTGCAGATCCTCCGTCAGGGCTGCCCGCTGGGATACGGGGGTTCCCTCGGTCGCCTGCACGTAGACTCCCGCCGTGTCGATCAGCCACCGACGCAACAAGGCGGTCTTGCCCAACCGGCGCCTGCCATGGATCACCGCCAGCCGTGGCGAACCCGTCCGCCAGGCATTCAGCGCGGCGATTTCCTCCCGGCGATTCCAGAAGGCAGTCTTGATACTATTCGGTTTAGAATTATTCTTCATGGAATAAATATGAACCGTCTTGCCCGCCCGGTCAAGCCGCTTTTTCCAACATCGCGCATGCCTAGCTATCTGCGCCTAGGCGATGCCTAGGGGCAGACGTTTTACTATCCAGCCCCTTTCGCAACCCCATCATCATGCTTATTTGTCCTGCATGTTCTCGCCGGTCCTGTCCATGCTTTCGCCGGCCTTTTCTATCACCTCGCCGGTCTTCTCGAGTGCCTTGCCGGTGACTTCCTTCGTCTTCTCTCCCACCGCCTTGGCGGCATCCGCGGTCTTGTCTACCGCCTTCTCCACTGCGGCACCGCTGCGCTCACCGACCCCCGGCGTGTCGCCCGGTTCCGAGTTCCGGTTGCATCCGCCAGCGATCACACTTGCCGCCACCACGCCACGCCCACCATTCTGATTGTCTTCATCGCCGATTTCCCTTTCCTGGGTTACTTATTGGGAACAGTCTACGGAATGCGTCTGCGCGGTGCTATGGGGTGAAACCCCCAGTGCCAGCCCCCCCCGAGAGAGTACTTTTTTCAGCCTGCATTGCTTTGTGTGATCCAGTCTTCGACAATGAGGTCAGGTACGCGGTTGAATTCTTTGGTGTTATTTGTAACCAGCGTCAAGCCTTGATACAGGGCATGAGCAGCGATCAGAAGGTCATAGTTCCCAATCGGAGTTCCCGCACGTTGAAGGCAAGCCCGGATCTTCCCGTATATACGAGAGGCTCCCGAGGGGAAATCCAGAACATCCAGCGGGCCGAGGAACTCGGTGAGTGCAAGTTGGTTTGTCTCTGGTTTAGCGCTATTGGAAACCCCAAATTGTAGTTCACAAAAAGTGATTGCCGAAACACCTATATCACCGACGTGAAGGCGCCTGAAGCGGTCGTAAACATGAGCCGGTGAACGCTTGATGATGTAAATGCAGGTGTTGGTGTCGAGGAGGTATCGCATCAGTCAAAAGCCTTCCCTCGCAGGTTGTGTACCCTGATCACGATCAGCCATAAAGTCATCGGTAAAAAGAGTGCTTGCCTCGAACATCGATTTCCATGGATCGTGTCTCGGAACGAGTACCACATAGTTTCCTAGATGGTGGATATAGACTGATTCACCCTCGAGTCGGAACTCTTTTGGTAGTCGAACCGCTTGGCTTTGGCCATTTTTGAATAATTTTGCCGTTTTCATGGCGGTAATATATATTGTCAGGTATATATGTCAAGAACGAGCGTTGTGAATCAGGCGGCATCGGCGGTCTGGTCTACAGCCTTCTTCACTGCGGCACCGCTGCGCTCGCCGATTCCGGGTGTTCCGGCCGGTTCCGAACTCCGGCTGCATCTGCCCGCGATCACACTTGCCGCCACCAGCGCCACGCCCACCATTCTGATTGTCTTCATGGCCGGGTTCCCATTCCGGGTTCCTTGTTGGGGGACAGCCTACGGAATGCGCCTGCGCGGTGCTATGGGGTGAACCCCCCCAGCGCCCGTCCCCCCGAGAGAGGGCACCATCGTGCAGGGGGCGCGCAACTGCACGCAAGCTTCTCGCCGCAAGCGCAGCGCAATAACGACTTTTCGGCATGGTTGTGCCATGGCCGCTAACCCAAGGTAGCCTCAATGGCACGTTTGTATGCGAAATGCATCGCCAAACCGAGCGAGGAAGCGTAGCCTCTCTACTCAAGGAATTATATGATGACAAAAGAAATCGTTGCTAAAAACATGCGGACCACGATCAGCCGGGCCTGCGTAGCGTGTTCCCCGAAACGTGGCCTGACCCGATTGGCGCTGTTATTGTCTTTCGGATTACTCGCCGTGGCGTTGCCCGCGAGGGCTCAAATGCCCGGTATGGCACCCGAACCCAAAGCGGCGGCCACCGCCGAAACAGCCGCAGTGGCGGAACCGGCGCTTAACACGCAGACCGACGTCGCGCTCGAAATGGACGATGCAGCCACGCCGAGGTTCTTGCGCTACTGGAAGCAGTATATGGGGGAGGACTCTCCTTACCGCAGCCTTATTCTTGTGATCCTGACACTCCTGGTTCTTCTGAATCTTAAGCTTTACCTGACCCGGATCATGCAGAAGACCCTCAAGACCAGGGCGTTTACCGAGGAAAACGCCACCGCGTTCCTTAAAATCTGGAACACACTCTGGAAATTCATGATCGCCATATTGACGATCATGGCCATGTCGGGGTCACTGCGTTTGCTCGGGCTGACGGCAGGGTTCTTCGGCATGATGTTGGGCTGGTCGCTACAGCAACCGGTTACCGGCATCGCCGCCTGGCTGATGATCATCCTCAAGAAACCGTTCAAGATCGGGGACCGCGTCATCATCGCCAACATTACCGGGGATGTGACGGGGATCACGCTGACACATGTGATTTTAAACCAAGTGGGCGGTTCCATCGGGGGCGAGGAAAAATCCGGCCGCGGTATTCTGATCCCGAACGCCATCCTCTTCCAGCACGTTATCATCAACTACACGCTGGAACAGGAATTCATGCTGGACGAAGTCCCGGTTCGCCTGACCTTCGACTCGGACTGGGAGCGGGCCAAGGAGATCATGATCGCCGCCGCACAGGAGGTGACCTCGGAGATGATCGCCAAAACGGGCCAGTCACCGTTCATCCGCGCGGAATTCCTGGACTGGGGCGTTCTCGTCCGCCTGCGGTACAATACCATCCCCGCCAAACGACAGGAAATATCCACGTATATTATCGAGCGGTTGTTGCGCGATTTCGGCAAGGAATACCCGCGTGTACGGTTTGCGACCCCGTCGCAAACCATTCGCTACCGTCCCGAGGTCGGATCTGGTGATGCATCCATCGCGACGGCATAATCAACCCCATCGGCATAGCGGGTGGAAGCCGCATGCGGCAAGGAGAATATTATACCATGATCACACGACTACCGCGATGGTTCACGTTTTTTCTCATACTGATGTTCACGATTGGCCTTGGCGTCGTGGATAATCTAACGGGGTATGAGTTTCATTTCTTTGTGTTCTATTTCATGCCGATATCGTTGGCGGCGTGGTTGCTTGGTTTGGCCCCCGGAATCGTACTGGCTGTTCTCTGCACGCTCATCTGGTTTATTGCCGGAACGCTAGCCGGGGCTGAATACCCATCCCACATTCATGCCGT
>CAZOXS010000081.1:0-7485 GCA_964583785.1 uncultured Victivallales bacterium | reverse complement strand
ACGGTTACCGGAACGGTCGGCGGCGATGTCACGCTCGCGAGCGGGGCCACGCTGTCGGCGGGCAGTGCGGCGACGTGCGGCTCCCTGGCCATTGGCGGGGCGCTGGCGTTGAATGCGGGCGCGACGGTGGCGCTGCGGGTCAACAAGAGTGGGGCGGCTTTGAGTTCTGACCTGATTGACCTGGCCGGCGCCATGACCTATGCGGGGACGCTGACGGTGACGCATTCTGGCGATGCATTAGTCGCGGGCGACAGTTTCACCTTGTTTGATGCGCCATCTTACGGCGGCGCGTTCGGCACGGTGAACCTGCCTGCGCTGGGCGCTGACTTGCAGTGGGACTACAGCGGGTTGACCGTGGATGGGTCGGTTGTCGTGTTCTCGACGAGCCTGACGCTCGATGGCGCCAGCGGCAGCACGCAGCACACGAACACCTACTCCACAGGTGGCGCACAGGCCACGGGGCAAGGCTTGCATGTGGAACTCGGTTTCTTTGTCGATTACCTGATCGTTGCCGGTGGCGGTGGTGGCGGTGCACCTCGTAACAGCATTTCTCGTGCCGGCGGGGGTGGTGGTGCTGGCGGGCTGCTTTCCGGATCGGCCAAAATGGTCGGGGCCACCAACATTGTGGTAGGTGCAGGCGGGGCTGGCACCGCAATCGAAAGCAGTGATCGCGGATCGAGTGGTGGCAATTCTTCCGCCTTTTCCCAGACCGCAATTGGCGGTGGCGGTGGTGGTCATAATGCGACGACAACAGGCGGTCCCGGCGGTTCCGGTGGCGGCGGCGGCGTTACGACAGGCGGCTCTGGTATAGATGGTCAAGGATATGATGGTGGCGATGGGGATGGTACGAGTAACATCGCGGGCGGTGGCGGTGGCGCAGGAGGACCCGGAAGTGCGATCACGGGCGGCACGGGCACAATATCAAGCATCACCGGCTCCTCTATTGAATATGCGCGTGGCGGCGATGGCGCGACTGCGGCCATCAAGTCCGACGACACGCCACCCCCGGGAACCGCGAACACAGGCAACGGCGGCAAAGGCGTCGCACAGGACACAGAAAACAGTACGCCAGGTGGCTCTGGCGGCTCCGGCATCGTCGTGATTCGCTACCCCGGCGCATCTATTCCGACGGCAGGCGGGACGATCACGAGTTTTACGGGGAATGGCACGATTGGTGAGAATGGCGTGGAATATCAGGTTCACAGCTTCACGAATGTAGGCGCGGACACCTTCGATATTTCCGGACTGGACCTGGATGCGCGGCTGGGGGCGGAGATTACGACCGCGATCTCGGGCGAGGGCGATCTGGTGTTCAATGGGCCGGGCACGCTGACGCTGTCGGGCGACAGTACCTACACGGGCGACACGATCGTCAGCAATGGCACGCTGCTTGTCACGGGGTCGCTGGCTGCGGGCAGTGACGTGACCGTCAAGAGCGGCGCTTCCCTCGGTGGCAGCGGCGGCACCATCAGTGGCAATGTCACGTTTGAGACGGGGTCTACGTTTGCCGCCAACGGGACGCTGACCATTGGCGGCACGCTGACGATTCAATCCGGCGCAACGCTCAATTACTCGGGCAGTGCCACGACTCTCGCCACGTATGATTCGGTTGCAGGCACATTTGACACCGAACTGAACATTCCGGATGGCTTTAATCTTGAGTACGGGGCGAACACGCTTAAGATTGCGCCGACGGGGGGCTCCGTCTTCCGCTTCCGGTGAGAATAAGGGCGTGGCGCGTGCAGCGTGCAGTAATGTAAAAAAGGTTTCGAGAACACCCGCACCTCGACTTCATCGAGTCCGTCGATTCTCTCGAACAGAGGGTTGCAAAAGTGCAAGAAAACAAAAAGTGAAGAGTAAAGAAGGAGTGAAAACATGAAAAAATCGGTACTGGTTGTAATGTTGGTTGGCGGCGTGCTGGCGGGGCTCGTGGCTATGGCCGCATCGGCCAATGCACAAACCATCTCTATTGATGACTCTGGTAGTTTCAGTTATCCTTATACTGATGTTCCCGCAGATCGTCGCTGGACGCTCTCATCCGCAGATCTGGGCGGCTTCGACCCCACGGGGTCCGACAAGCTGGTACTGGCAATCAGCGGTGAAAAGCTCGGGACGTATGAGGAAATCTCGTATGGCGGTGTGGCAATGACGCAGATCTTCGCAATAACGGTCTCCACTACGCCCCGCAACTTGGCCATCTATTACCTCGATGACATTCCCGCGAGTGTCACCAATTTGGTTGTTGATCTTTCAGGGGGTAACGGTGTGGGGCTGGCGGTCATCGCGTTGTCGGGCACGCAAGCGGGATTCGTGTCACCGCCGAGTATCACATTAGCCACGTCGACAAGCATCACAACAACCGACGCCAACTCCCTCGTTGTGGCTGCTGCTGTCAACAACAACACTGGTGGTGTGCCAGCAGAGCCACCCCTCACACAGGTGTACAGCGGCGAGTCTGGCTCAGCAGGGCACGGTTCGGGCTACCAGCAGGTGCCCGAATCCGGCACCACCATCACGCCGACATTTACCGGCGCGGAAGCCGTTGGAGCGGTTGAGTTCCTGGCGATCCAGCCACCGGCAGGCACCGTAGTTGTGATCAAGTAGGTCACCAAACACAAATTACCGCGTTTTAATTTGAAGTTAGTAAGGGCACTTGGGCGGCCAAGATGATGCATGGTGAAACTTTTGAGCATGGGAGAACGGTGAACGAGAACGGCGACGAGAACGGTGAACGATTGGTGCTTCGCTCTCCTCGTAATCCGTTCTCGTCGCCGTTCTCGTGAACCGAAATAGGCAGACAGCAGTTGTGTCCAAAGAGAGACGAAACCACAACATATAGTGGCTTGAATTGAAGTTAGTGGCAAAGGGAGCCGGCGTGATGGATGTAAAAGGAGATTTGTTGACGGTCTCACAGAAGGAGAAGGTCCGCATACGGGGATTGGCGGA
Organism: uncultured Victivallales bacterium; assembly: GCA_964583785.1. Lineage (GTDB taxonomy): Bacteria > Verrucomicrobiota > Kiritimatiellia > UBA8416 > UBA8416 > UBA8416. The sequence continues at coordinate 4,539 of CAZOXS010000081.1, read as the reverse complement.
GCGGGTGGCCGAGGTTGCCCGGGAACCGAGAATGGCGGCGATCAAGAAACGCTGGGCCGACGTTAACGCGCTGCGCAAACCGGATCGTGCGCCGGTGTGGTGCAGGCCCGTAGGGTGCTGGAAGGAGATTATCACAGATGCGATGCTCGAATGTACGGAGCCTTGGCTGCGGAATCTTGAACGGTCACTGCTGAAGACGCTCCATAAACGCGATATCGATGACGATGAGCCGGTTGAAGAGCATCTGTCGGTCGGTGCGGTGATCAAAACCGAGCCGGCGAATATATGGGGCGTCGATATCGGGCGGCACCAATCAAGCGAGGCCGGTGGAGCATGGGGCTATGATCCACCGCTTAAAACTGCCGACGACCTGGACAAACTGCAATTGCCCGACTTCTCGTATTGCGAGGACGAAACGCTTCAGCGGAAGGCGCGCCTGGAGGATCTCCTTGGCGGTATTATGCCGGTCCGATTGACCGCAGCCCCTCCACTGGGGGCTACGTTGGGCACGGCGGCGGCAGAATTGCGTGGTCTCGAACCGATGATGATGGATATGATTGCGGAGCCGGAGCTCATGCACCGGCTGATGGCCCACTTGCGCGACGCGACGCTGCGGGGCATGGATCAGCTTGAAGCCACAGGCCTGATCACGCCGAATAACAATGGTGCCATGACGTACAGTGATCCCATCGGCGAGACCGGCACAACAGGGACCTTCACCTGCAAACATCTGTGGTGTATGGCTAACTCGCAGGAATTCGACCAGGTTTCGCCTGCCATGTGGGAGGAATTCTGCCTGGCGTACCAGCGGCCGATCTTTGAACGCTTTGGTCTTGTTGGCTATGGCTGCTGCGAGAATCTCACGCACAAGATCGACGGCGTTCTCTCGATACCGAATCTCCGGATTCTGGTTTGCAGCGCCTGGACCGATCTCGGCACCTTGCTCGAACGAGCTGGTGGCAACTACTGCGTCATGTGGCGACAGAAGGCGAGCGATGTTGTATTTCCTGATGATCCTGAAACGATCAAGCGTGACTTGATGCAAGGCGCGCAACAACTTCAGGGAAGTTACCACCAGATCGTGCTCAGAGAGCTGGAAACGCTTTCCGGGCATCCTGACCGTCTACATGAATGGACCCGCTACGCAAAGGAGGCGGCTGAAAAATATGCGTAAGCCGCAACAGAAATATGAAAACAAACAAAATCACAAAACTCATCCTGTCCATCACCTGCCTGCTCGTGGTCTTTCCATTGCTGTCGGAAGCGAACGGTAAACACCTATTCATTCTCTCAGGTCAGTCAAACATGCGACAACCGCTTCCCGACGCTTTCCGGCGTTGCGTAGAGGCCGTCTTCGGCGAAAAAGAGGTGCTTGTTGTGACCGTGGCAAATCCGAGTCAGCCGATCAAGCAATGGTATAAAGACTGGCAGCCGCCCAAGGGCATGGTTGATGAAAATCCAGAAACAAATGGGCAGATCTACGACAGGCTACTTGCCAGCGTTCGGCGTATTGTGAAAGATACGCCACTAGCATCAGCAACCTACGTCTGGATGCAGGGCGAAGCCGACGCGAAAGCAGGTTGGGGCAGTGTTTATGAAGCCAGCTTTTTGGGGGTACTCGATCAGTTGAAAGCTGACCTTGGCATCGAGGAAATCAATTTTGTGGTCGGACGCATTAACGACTTCTGGCTCGATCCTGTTCCGTTTCCGGACGGCAAGCGGATCCGGGAGATTCAAGTCAAACTCGGTGAAGAAAATGCCAATGGGGCCTGGGTCGATACCGACGACCTGAACCGCGGGGTCAACCCCTGGGGCGGATACAACCTCTCCGATGGACATTTTCCACCGCCCGCCTACCGCATCATGGGCAAGCGATTTGCAAAGGCTGCCAGCAAGCTAATCGATCCGGCGACACGCATGGATGACGCGGTCTTTGCGGAAGCTTTCTTTGATGAAGCCGAGGATATCGCATCGCATGCCGCACTTGGAAAGCCTATCCGTGCTTCCATTCAGCCTGCTCGTGGGGATCTTCAGTCGCTGACTGACGGAACGTTCGGTCCTACAGACCACAAGGACATGGCATGGGTTGGTTTTGCTCCGACCGAAGAACCGATCGAGATCGTGCTCGATCTCGGTGCGGTGATGCAAGTCGAGCTTGCAGGCGTGAACGTGCTTTTCAGCCCTGCGTCCAAGGCGGAATTCCCCGATAATCTAACGATCAGCACGTCTGAGGATGGCAACGATTACGCGGTGAACGGGAGTCGCTATAACAATATCAAACTTGAAAAATACAGCCGGGAGGAGCTTCTTGAAGCGAATGAGTCAGCAACACCTTTGCTTGTGATAACCGAGCAAAAGCACCGCAAGGCACCAGACGGCATCCAAGCCCGCTATGTCAAGATAAGCTTCGAAACCGGCACGAATTGGATCTATTTTGACGAGTTCGTCGTCAACCCCTCGCGCGCCCTAACCGGCCCAAGCATGGCGGCGGATAAGCCCATCAAGGTATTTCTGCTCGCTGGAGACGATCACGTTCTGGAAAATGGATTGATCGGATCAGATGATGACGATCCGCAAAAGGGCGGGACGCTGACCCAGGTGGTATCGACGAATCCGAAATACGCCTTTCTAAAGGATGGCAGGGAATGGGCTTTTCGTGAGGACGTATGGCTCTATGACGCACACCCGATCCAGAATAACACAGAAGCGCCCGCCACACCGGTAACGGTGGGTACTGGAACCCGTGGGAGTGGGCCCGAAAAGGCCCCGGCCATCGGTGTTGACTTCATGCTCAGCCACCGACTCGGTGCCGCGCTTGACGAGCCCGTGTTGTTGATCCGCTACGGGCTCCGTCACCGTACCTGGTTCAGATTCGGTTCGCGCGATCTCGCCCATGATTATCGTCCGCCCTCCAGCGGCGGGGGCAGCGATCTGGAGGGCAGTTGGGATGTGATCCACTTCAACTTTGGCGTATGGGACGCGGTCTACCGTGAAGCGAACTCACGGTTCTACAAGGGGCGGCACATTACCGCTGTCGAAGACTTCGAGAAAAACCTGCGGACACTCGTCGGCAAAATGCAGGCAACCGGAGCCACCTTGATATGGGGTTCCGTCACGCCGGTATGGGAGGGGGAGCCGGGGTTGCCCAACGCCGACGAGGATGCCTACAACCGGGTTGCAGAGAAAGTGATGCGGGAGCATGGGGTCATCATCAGCGACCTGAATGCGGAGTCCCGCCGTCTGGGCTTTCCAAAAACGGATAACGTCCACAGCGTAGGCAGCCTGGCACCTAAGGTGACCGAAGAGATCCGCAAGGCCCTGGCGGCACGCCGGCATCCGACCAAGCCGCTGCCGCGTGTGCTCTTTATCGGCGATTCGATTACCGGTTCCTACTGGCCTTCCGCCAAGAGAGAGCTGGATGGTGAGGCTGTCGTCTTCAAGAATCCGGGTAATGCCGAGGATACCTGGAACGGACTTGAACGAATGGATGAATGGCTGGACCTTGGGGGCTACCTGCTCAACGGCCAGGAATACCTTGAGCTGGTCGACGGCGTGCGCAAGGTCCTCGGGGATGAGTTGGAACGCGCCTTGCCCGGTTATGCGGGACAGGGCGTGGAGCTGGCGGGCATTTTCTGGATGCAGGGCGACGAAGACAGTCGATGGCCTTCCAAGGCGGCGGCTTACGAGACCCACCTCGCAAACCTGATCCGTGATCTACGCAAGGATTTCGGCAAGCCCGGCCTGCCTGTCGTGGTGACCGCACTGGGCGATTCCAAAAGAGGCCTGAATCCGAACCAGCAGCAAGTCTTCGACGCCCAGATGGCCGTTGGCGATAGTCAAAAATATCCAGCGTTTGCCGGTAACGTGTCCAGTGTCGATACCCGCCCGATGTGTCGTCCACAGAAGGCTTCCCCCGGAGGGCGCGACCGCTTTGCCGGTAACGCGGCGAGATATCTCGAAATCGGCGACGCCATGGCGGAAGCCATGCTGAACTTGCGCAAGAATAAAACGTTACCTAAAGCTGCTTCATTTAACAAAGTAGTTGCGCAATAATTATGTTACCGAAGCTTGCTGAATATTTTGCGTCGTTCGCATCAATTAACTGGTAAGGGGCGAGAAGGTACCAGACTATCTGAGAAGATGTTGACTAAAATGCAATATATTGCGTTTTGGTCTTGACCATATTGAAGTGGTTGTTATTATGGTCCCATGAAGAATCGAGCAAGAATATACGAATCGATTGCAAGGGAGCATTTGCAGGAGCATCGGCAGATGTTGTTCATGAGCGGGCCGCGACAGGTGGGGAAAACGACTGTGGCCCGAGCGCTTGCGGATCATTATTTCGACTGGGACAACAGGAATCACCAGGAACTGATTCTTGGGGGGGCCGATGTCCTAGCCGAGGCGTGCCAACTGCATGTGGCGGGTGAAAAACGTCCTGTTCTGGTTCTGGATGAGCTGCACAAGTATCCTCGCTGGAAGAATTTCCTCAAGGGTTTCTTCGATACCTATGAAGACAGGTGTCGCATTATCGTCACC
>CAZOXS010000080.1:0-4725 GCA_964583785.1 uncultured Victivallales bacterium | reverse complement strand
GAAGCACCGGCAGTTCGTGTCGGTCTGTGAATTGTGTGCACCGCAGGATCATATGGCTGAGGCACTTGCAGAACCCCTCGTGGTTGCCGGCTTCAAGCGGAAACCACGAGGGGTTCTGCAAGTGCCTCAGATAAAGGTTGTGTCCCCCCCCCTTTTTAATCTTTTGCCCTAATCTTTTCGTCTATTCGACTTTACCATTGTGCGACTACCGCGTCCACAATTGCCTGTAACCAGGCGGTTCCCGCCGCCTTGGCCGCCTCAGGTAACGCCTTGATCGTTTCAAGATAGGGTCCCTGGCTGCATCCGTCCAGCAATTCCACCGGTGGCGGCGGGAACGCGGAGGGTAGGGCAAGCCGCTCGGCCAGCAGTGGCCGCAGCGCCAGCAGCTGGCGGTGCGATTCGTGATTGCCGGGGTTGGCGGCAATCTTGCCCGCCAGCTTCTCGAGCTGGGCCACCCGCTCGGCCGCCACCGCCGCGATCTGGCGCTGCGCCCCCGCCAGGCAGGCCTGCGCGTACGCGTCATCCGGCGTCAGCCGCAGGCGGATATGCGCATACCAGGCCGCCAGCGCATGGATATTGCCGACGTAGATGAAATTGTTCCGGCAAATGCGGTCGATATCGCCGTACTGGCGCAGATTATAGGGCGTCTCCTTCTGGCGACCACCGGTCTGGCCGAACACCAGCATCCCCTCGGTCGTCACATCCCGCCGGCAGAGCGTACCCGCCGCCAGCACGGTACCGTAGGCAATGCGCGCCGGTCCCACCAGGCCGCCCTGGCCACCGAGGAAGATCGGCGGACGGTCGAGCATCACCCCGCGCGGCACATCGCCAAGCAGCGAGGCCGTCGCCTTGTCCTGATGCGCCGTGAAGTTGAAATGGATGTAGGACGACCCCACCTCGCTGTGGTCCTTCGGACCCGTCCCGCCCGCCATCAGGCAGTCGCAGAAATTGATCAGACTGCCGAGCGTCACATACGGCATCAGCAGCGTCTGCTTCAACCCCACCGTATGCGCGACCGACGCCTGCTCCTCCAGCAGCGTGCCCGGGCGGATGTGCGCCCCCGAACCGACCACCGCCCCGTCCAGAAACACCGCGCCCTGCGCGAACCCGCCGTTGAAGCGCACATCGCGCCCGAGCTGGCAATCCACCAGCGTCACCGGTCCCTCCGCCCCGATCACGCAACCCGGCCCGATCGAGGTTTCCGCCCCACTAATCCGGCACCCCGGATGGATGACGACCCCCGGCGCGATTCTTTTATCCTCATTTAACATGGTTATTCCCCCTTTAAAAAAGTCGAAAGTCGAAAGTCGAAAATTTATGTTACAAGCCGATCCATGCCTTGCCCTGCGAGCGGAGCAGGACAAGCCGCCGAATGTCGGGATTATTCGCTGCGTTTTTTTATTGTGGTGATGATGGCGATCAGTTCGCTTGATTCTGCTTCGAGGGGTAATGTAAGTGCTGGGTCGACTCCACATTCTTCACGAAGGAGCTCTAGCCAGAGGATAGACTCGTCAGCTTCTTGCAACGCGCCGCCAAGCTTTGATACAAATGCCGCATTTGACCGAGCGCTTGATGCTTCTCTTATGTGTGCGGCTACCGAGGTGCCTGAACGAAGAAGCTGCTTGCCAACAACGCGAGCCTCTTCGCGTGCTCTCGGCAGTTTCACATATAACCGGATAATCTCTGCCGCATATTTTTTAGTCCGGATCCTGAATTCATCACTCAATCGCCCCGCCATATACCCCCCTTTTCGCCTTTACTTTTCGCTGTATTTCGACTTTCGCCTTTCGACTTTACCTATTACTCCACGGTGACCGACTTCGCCAGATTGCGGGGTTGATCGATCGGGCAGCCGCGCAGGTTGGCGATATGATAGGCCAGCAGCTGTTCCGCGATCACCACCGGCACCGGGGCCAGGAAGGCGGGGCAGGGGGGCACCCAGATCACATCCTCGCAATGCGTCCCGATCTGCTCGTCGCCCTCCGTGGCGATCGCGATCACCGGCGAGCAGCGCGCGCGACACTCCTGCATATTGGCGATCGTCTTCTCGCGCCCGGGGATGTCCGGCACCGCCGCCACCACCGGCACCTCCTTGCACAGCAGCGCGATCGGGCCGTGCTTGAGCTCCGCGGCATGATACCCCTCGGCGTGGATATACGAGATCTCCTTCAGCTTCAGCGCCCCCTCCATCGCCACCGGGAACATGTAGCCGCGGCCGATATAGAAAAAATCATCCTTGTCGGCATAGCGTGCCGCCAGCTTCAGGATCGCGTCGTTCTGCGCCAGGACCCGCTCGCACAGCGCCGGCAGCGTCGCCATCGCTTCGATCATCGCCTGACCCTCGTGCTGCGAGAGGCGGCGGGTGCGGCCCATCAGGATCGCCATCATCGCCATCACGCTCACCTGGCAGGTGAACGCCTTCGTCGAGGCCACGCCGATCTCCGGCCCCGCGTGCAGGTACACCCCGCGCGCCGCCTCGCGGGCAATCGTCGAGCCCACCACATTGCAGATCGCCAGCACCGAGGCCCCCTTGCGTGTGCCCTCGCGCACCGCCGCCAGCGTGTCGGCCGTCTCGCCCGACTGGCTGACCGCCAGCATGCAGGTATCGCGCAGGATAATCGGGTTGCGGTCGCGGAAGTCCGCCGCCTGCTGCACATCGGTGGGGATACTGGCGATATCCTCGAAATAGTACTTGCCGACCATGCCCGCGTAATAGGACGTCCCGCAGGCCGCAATGCTGATCCGGTCGATCCGGGCCATCTCGGCGGCATCCATGTGCATTCCGCTGAGCTTCGCCGTGCCGTCCTTCGGTAGCAGGCGGCCGCGGATGGCGTTGCCGATCGCCTGCGGCTGCTCGAAGATCTCCTTGAGCATGAAATGCGCATAGCCGGCCTTCTCGATCGCCCCCAGATCCCAGTCGATCCGCGTCGGCTTGCGCGCGACCGGCAGGTTCTTCTGCGAGGTGATGTCGATCGCGTCCCCGCTGGCGGTCAGGATGTCGCCGTCATCCAGGAAAATCACCTGGTCGGTATGGTTCACGATTGCGCTCACGTCCGAGGCGATGATCGTCTCGTCCCGGCAGATCCCCACCACGATCGGGCTGCCCTGGCGGGCTGCCACGATCTGGCCGGGGTGCAGCGACGAGATCACGGCGATCCCGTAGGTGCCCTCCAGTTTCTCCAGCGCGGCGGCGACCGCCTGCCGCAGGTCGTCGTCATAGCATTCCTCGATCAAGTGGGCAATCACCTCGCTGTCCGTCTCGCTCTTGAACGGGTAGCCCTGGGCGATCAGTTTATCGCGCAACTGGGCGTAATTATCGATAATGCCGTTGTGGACGATCGCGAACTTGCCGTTGCGGCTCAGGTGGGGGTGGGCATTGGCCTCGGTCGGCTGACCATGCGTCGCCCAGCGCGTATGCCCGATCCCCAGCGTCGCCGGGGGCATCGCGCCTGCCCCGGCCATCGCCACCTCCAGATTCGCAATCTTGCCCGCGCGTCGCACCAGCGCCAGGGTGTCCGTGCCCGACGGCTGCAGCGCGATACCGGCCGAATCATAGCCGCGATACTCCAGCCGTTTCAGCCCCGAAAGAATAATCTCTGCCGCCTGTCGGCGCCCGGCATACCCGACAATTCCGCACATGATCAACTCCTGGGTAAAAGGGGTAATGGTTTGAGTTACCGGATTCTGTCGAATCGAGGCGGGGAAAGCAATCAAAGAGTAAAGCAGAAATGGGGAAAGCAGAAAGCGCTTTCTGCTTTACTCCCCAATTTCTGCTTTCAAACGCTTCCCTTCAGGTATATCGTTCATCCAGAATTGAACGTTGCCACGCTGACGATGCCTCTGCATAATCGGCGGGGCGGGAGCGTCGAGGGGTAAAGTCGAAAGTCGAAATTGGGAAAGTCGAAATGGGGTGGGGAGTGAACGGTGCGTTAATGTGTTAGTGAATTAGTAAACCACCCCGCCACCCTACCAACGCACTTAAGCATCAGCCCTTCGATAAATCATAGAAGGACAGGCAAGGGTGCCTGTCTTACATCGCTTACCCCGTAAAATAACCCCATACCCAAATTAGCCCAATTCGCAAAACTAGCGGTTAAAAAAACGAGCAAAATCTTCTGTGTCTTCTGTGCTTCTGTGGTTCCCCTAACCATTTCGATTTTCGACTTTACTCAAATAGTCTGCAGTCCCCCCCAGCCCCCAATTTCTGCTTTCCCCTGAAATTTCGACTTTCAGCTTTCGACTTTACTCAAAAAATGTCCTTCTTCTTCCTATTCATCTTTATCGTCCTCGTCTTCTGGCGGCCGCAGGAGTGGCTATTCCCGTGGATGTTCGGCATACCGTTCCTTGATGCCATCACCTACATGTCGATACTTGCCCTGATGCTCGAGTACGACAGCGGCAAGGTCCGGATCGACCGCCGCGAGCCTCAATACTTCCTCTACATCGGCCTCTTTATCGCCGGCCTGATGTCGCATATTGCCAATACCTATTTTGTCGGCCTGATGGCATCCTGGCAGGACATGTTTCGCCTCACGTTCTTCGGACTCTTGCTCTTTGCCTGCTGTACCAACGTGCCGCGCCTGCGTTGGATCGCGCGCGCCTTCGTCATCATGGCCCTCCTGATGGCCGTCCACGCCATCCTGCAGGAAACCCGTGGCTACGGCTTCGCCGGGCAACGCCCGGTATGGTCTTGGCGCCCCGACGTCGACTATCTGATGCCGCGCA
>CAZOXS010000079.1:0-4024 GCA_964583785.1 uncultured Victivallales bacterium | reverse complement strand
TTGCAAAACCCCTCGCTGTGCCCGGCTTCAAGCGGGCACAGCGAGGGGTTTTGCAAGAGCCTCACGGAAATAAATTTCAAATATGTTTGGCTAGCAGTCACGGTCCCAACATGTTTTTCGACTTGATGCTGAGTTTTAAAGCCGGGGCAGGGTCAGGCCACCGTCAACCATGATGACCTGGCCGGTGGAGTAGGGGAAGCTGCCGACCGCCAGGGCGGTGACAGCTTTGCCGACATCGTCAGGTGTGCCCCAGCGTTTCTGGACGCAGAGACCGTCGGCAATCAGCTTGTCGTACTTTTCCTTGACCCCGGCGGTCATGTCCGTGGCGGTGATGCCAGGACGGACCTCGTAGACCGGGATGTCGAACTCGCCAAGCCGCACGGCCCAGAGCTGCGTGGCCATGCTGACCCCCGCCTTGGAAAGGCAGTATTCGCCACGGCTGGGCGAGGCGACTGTGGCCGAGATCGACGAGACACTGATGATGCAGCCGGTCCATTCCGGCGATGTTTTACGCTCTTCGATCATCCAGCGGGCGATCGACTGCGTCAGGAAGTAAGGCCCCTGCAGGTTAGTGCGCATGACCTCCTCGTAGCTTTCCTCCGTCGCTTCGAGAATGTCCAGCCGCTGGCGCGGGGCGATGCCGGCATTGTTGACCAGCACGTTCAGTCTCCCGTAATGCGCGCGGATCGCATCGAGCATGGCGGTGCGTTCAGCCCGCTCGGCCACGTTGCAGCGCGCGTACAGGACCTCCGCCCCGAGCTCGCGCAGGCTCTGCAGCGTTTCCTCAACCGCCTCTGCCGGACGCATACCGCAGAGCACCAGATCAAAACCGGCCGTGGCCAATGTGCGGGCGACGCCCAGACCGATACCACGGGTTCCTCCCGTTACCAGGGCAACTTTTTTCATGCCTTCAGCTCCGGTACATCCATCCATTTGCCTTCCTTCCAGGACTGCATACCCAGCTCGGCTAGCTGCACGCCCTTGGCACCTTCGAGCAGCGAGTACGACCAAGGCTCGTCCAACGCCACGTGGCGGATGAACTGCTCCCACTGAATCTTGAACGCATTGTCGTAGGCGATGTTGTGCGGCACTTGCTGCCAGCCCTGATAGAAATCGATCGGCTGCGCGATGTCCGGGTTCCAGACCGGCTTCGGTGTTTCCGCGGCACCCTGCACCCAGACCTCGCGCAGACCGGCGACGGCCGAGCCCTTCTCGCCATCGACCTGCACGGTCAGCAGGTCGTCGCGCCGCACACGCGTGCACCAGGAGCTGTTGAACTGGGCGACCAGGCCGCCTTCGAGCAGGAAGATCGCGTAGGCCGAGTCGTCGGCGGTGCAGGCGTAGGGCGTGCCGTCCTCGTGACGGCGCTCGGCGATGTCGGTATTGCCGTAGGCCACGACGCGCTTGACTGGGGCGAAGACGTGATCCAGCACATAGCGCCAGTGGCAGAACATATCGATCATCATGCCGCCGCCGTCCTCGGCGCGGTAGTTCCAGCTCGGGCGCTGGGCGGGCTGGTCGAGATCCATGCCGGTAAAGACCCAGTAGCCGAACTCGCCGCGGACGGAGAGGATGCGCCCGAAAAAGCCGATGTCCTGGAGCATCTTGAGCTTACGGAAGCCCGGCAGCCAGAGCTTGTCCTGCACGACGCCGTTCTTGAGACCGGCTCCAGACACCAGCATCGCCAGCCGAAGGGCCTCGGCGGATTCAACGGCGGTAGGTTTCTCGCAGTAGATTGCCTTGCCGGCCTTGACGGCCATTTCGACAAAACCGGCGCGCTGGAGCGTGCCCGAGGCATCAAAGAAGATCTCGTAGTCGCCAAACTTGCCGTCGAGCGCCCCCTGCAGGTCCGTTGTGTAGGCAAAGGGCTTGCCGATCGCGGGCGTGCCGTAGGCCTCCGCCAGCGCCTTGAGCTTGTTCGCGTTGCGGCCGGTCAGGATCGGGTCGGGCATCAACGTGAGATCGCTGCCGATGCGGATGCCCCCCTGCTTGATGATCGCGGCGATCGACCGGTCGAGGTGCTGGTTGGTGCCCATGCGTCCGGTGACGCCGTTCATGATAATGCCGATTCTGCGTGTTTCCATCCGTTACTCCTTAAAATTTAAATAGTAAGTGGCTACAACTAGCAGATACGCTTTACGATTACACGCCAAAAAATCACGAGGATATTTCCCGATTTTCGTTGAACCCGACAAATTAAAAAAAAGGTTTGCAATTCCCTCAAGATCCGCTACATTGTGCAGACGTTTTGAGATTATTGACGCGAGCGTAGCTCAGTGGTAGAGCTCCACCTTGCCAAGGTGGACGTCGAGGGTTCGAATCCCTTCGCTCGCTCCATTTTTAGACTTCTGGAGGTGTAGCTCAGTTGGAAGAGCAGCTGACTCTTAATCAGCGGGTCGTGGGTTCGAGCCCCTCCACCTCTACCATTCTTTTACTAGTAAAAAGGCTGTATTTCCTAAGGAATACGGCCTTTTTTGTGTCTAGCCGGTTCCTTTCTGTTTTTAACTGTTCGTTAAAATATCATCTGTAGTCCCCCGAGTTAAGACCACAAATTGACACAAGAATTATTGGTGACCTAGAGACGGAACAGTCAGCGGCTGGTTTTTTAGGCGCAAAGCAGGCTGTCGAAGCTTGTGAGATCGGTATGGGCCTGTAGGTATATTCAGCCGTCGGGTCGTGAGGATAGTCCCATACGCAGTGTCCAACTTCTAGCGGATTGTTTCCGGTGCTGGGGCGTCACACCACCATCTCCAGCACAGGTATCCGGATACGGCGTCGGCGGGTCTCGCCTTTCAGTAAGTTCTGCCTCCGCCAGCAGGGGGTATCGCGTTCCGCGGCGGGGGCGGCGGCGAGTGACAGGCCGGTAGCCAGGCATACGGTATGCTTGCCGTGACGGCGCTGCAAGCTGTCCAGCGTGGCTCCGATCCGCCGCTGCCTTTCTACCACCTCGGGCTCCTCGAAAAGCTCGTACTGCCGCCGCCGGTCATCCTCCAGCCGCCCGAGCACAACCCCGGTGGCCCGGTAGGTCGCCCCGCTGACGTAAAGCATGCCGAACATGACCCGTACCGCCGGGATCGCCTCCTGTGCCGTATAAACCCCTTGCGGCAGCCTGACGGCCAGCGCGCTCTCCCCGTAGTCGCGCAGCCGCAGCGAGACCGCGATTTCCGTGGTCCGTAGCTGGTAGCGGCGCAGCTTGATGAAGGCCGACTCCAGATTGCGCACCAGCTTGGCGTAGACGAATTCCCGGTCATCAGACGGTGTGGAGAAAGTTTTGCTCTTGGAAACAGAGTCCTGCGGCCGCCAGGGTGTTGTGTCCACCGGTAGCAGCCGTGTCCCGCGCAGCTCGTGCCAGATCTCGGCTCCCGGCTTATGCAGCAGCTTGCGGACCCAGGCTTCCGGGCGCTGGATGAAGTCATAGGCGGTTTTCAGACCATAGCGCTCCAGCCGTGCCACGCGTGCGCTCCCCAGCCCCCAGACGTCCGCCAGCGGTACCCGCTCAAGGAATTTGCAAATATCCTCACCGGCGACAACGGTCAGCCCGTTGGGCTTCTTGAAGTCGGAGGCGATCTTGGCCAGCCCCTTGGAGAGGCTCAGGCCCACCGAGACCGTCAGATCGAGTTCGCCGTTGATGGCCTGCTGCATGGTTTTGGCGATTTCGGCATAGCTTTTCCCGTGGTAACGCTCCATGCCGGTGAGATCGGCAAAGCCCTCGTCGATCGAGTATTCCTCGACCTCGGGCGTGTATCGGCGCATGATCGCGAACATGCGTTTGCTGAATAAACTATAGCTCTCGTAGTCGCTGGGCAGCACGACCAGCCCCGGACAGAGCTTGCGGGCATCCCACAGACTGACGCCGCGCTTCACGCCCAGCGCCTTGGCCTCGTAGGAGGCGCAGGCGATAATACCGCGCTCCCTGCCGGTAACCACCGGCTTTCCTCGCAGATTGGGGTGCAGCGACTGTTCGACGCTGGTGAAGAAGGCGTCGCCGTCGATATGGACGATGGCATGGGGGAATCCGGCCGGT
>CAZOXS010000078.1:0-2832 GCA_964583785.1 uncultured Victivallales bacterium | reverse complement strand
CATGCTATATTATCGACTCATTTACTCAAACAATTTGCGATTAAGGAGCTATATCCCGATTTTCACGGATACACGTGCGAAACGAAATAGCCTTAGGGCCGAATTCGTGACCGCGTTCAAAGATCTGAATACAGGTGCCGAACGGGGGCCGTCCAAATCCTTCGCTTTCATGAAACTTTTTGACGACGTCGCGATCATCGGCATTGACACAACGGATCCTGGATTCAAGACAAGGGGTCACGTCGGCAAATTCCAGCTTAATGATATTGCACACCTTGTCCGGGCAGCACGGGATGCCAACTGCATACCGATTGTCGTCGGACATCATAGCCCTATATATGTACATCCTAGCCAGACGCCTTGGTATTATAATATCAAAGCCCGAATCACTGGCGATGATATGAACCTGACGGATGGTGAAGACCTCGTGTGGACGCTGAAACGGGCCGGTTGCGATCTGTACTTATGCGGGCATTGGCACAGGTTGCCGATCAATGAGTATTACACGGCAGAAAGAGGTGTCCGAATCTGGACGCAAGGCCGTTCGGGAGCCATGGATCAGGAACGTGCGCCATTCAAATACAGCTACGACCTGCTCAGCATCAGGGATGGCCGTGTAAACCGCCAGACCAAAGGGATCACGTGCTGAAAAAGTAACTTCGGAAAAACTCTGGAAGCTTTGCTTTATTAGGACTGTCGGCAGGCTTGATCCCCTGCGGCAGAATGAATCCGATAGGGAAAGAATCCAGATGAAGACGTTTACCAATCATATTGCAGGCATTAACGCCACGGGTGACCAGAAGGCCCTGGCCGCCGCGCTCGACCGGTTTTTCGCGTCGGACGCCTCGGCGTTTCTGATGCTCGGTTATGCCGGTACTGGCAAGACCTTTATGCTGGACCAGCTTGCACACTTCCTGCGCAGCGCCGGCACCCCGTTCCACCTGATGGCCCCCACCGGACGCGCCGCCAAGGTGTTGGCCGCCCGCACGGGCTTCACCGCCGGTACGATCCACCGCAGCATCTACCGCATGGATAAGCTTTGCGAGTACAAGGAAACGGATCAGGACGGCTCGGAAACCTACAAGTACTTCTTCGATCTGGGTGTCAACGACGACGAGGCGAATGCCCCGCAGTTTACGCGACTGACCGCCCGTAGCGGCGTGGACGAGCCGGTCGCTGATGCGCTTGTCCCATTACTCATGCACCCTGCAGAGTCCGTTGCCGCCACTCCGGCCATCGCCATGCCTGAGGAGCACCCTTGGCTCGCGGCTCTCTACCACGCCCTGTCCGAGTTTGCCACCACGCACCATCTCTCGATTTCCGATTTGCGCCACCTGCCCTATAACGAATGTTACACGATCAGGCTGGACGAAATCACCGCCGGGCGTTTCAACATCTATTACAACAGCCAGCAGGAGATATCCCGCGTATATCCGGACCCCGGCAATCCCGATAATTTACGGGCCATCGCCGAGGAGCTTGACCGGTTATTAACCGGCAAGCGCATGACCGCTAACCCCGTGACCACCGGGACCGAACAAGCTGCACCGCGGGTACAGGGGACACTGCTGCCGCATCACGAGCAGTTCTGTGGCACGCTGCAACAGGCACTTTCAGAGTCTGGACGTCGCATGGTCGCCATCACGGTCAACGGCCCCTATCACCTAACCTGCAGCTTTGCCGACACAACGGGAGAGGCCAGCATCCACTACTACTTCAACGGTCGTGAGCAATTAACCCGGGTTACCCCACACAGCCGCAGAAGCACATCGCCAACCTTGCTTGACTCACTGCTGGAACTCAGCAAAAAAGCCCGAAATATCGCCATGCGCCGGAATTCCATCATGAAAGCCGCTTTATAGGCATTGTCGGGACTGATCCTCCCCGCAGAAAGGCAACATGGAAACTCAATTTGACAACACAGCCCAAGCCAACCGGACGGTAACGCAGCAGCCGCACAATGCCGAGCAGGGTAACAGTCTCCAGCAGGCGATCTCGGCCGCAATCGCCGCTAACAAGGCAGGCGATGTCACGGGGGCACTGGAGTATTCCGCCAAGGCACTGTCACTGGCCCCCGCCGAACACCAGCAGGCACGGGTCACCCGCGGCTGGGCCATTTACAAGGCGATGCGCCAAATCGGCAAGAAGCCCGACCGGGAGATACTACCGACTCTGGCGGCCTGGTTCCGTGAACTCGAGCAGGACACGATGCCCAGGCTGCGTCGCCCGGATCTGCTCTTCTCGATGCTGCTGAATGAGTACTGCCGCCTATCCCCGTTCTGCCCGCAGGCGGGCATGCTGCCTTACCGTATCGGCCCCCTCGAATTCCGGACCGAGGATCTCAACCGTTTTCATCCGGCAGACGGTCCCGCCGAAGGCTTCGACAGCCTGGTGGAGAAACTCATCAGCTCGGTATACAAGGCAGCCAAGCAACTTAGCAGTTCAAACCAGGCAAACAACCCCGAATTCGCAAAATTCGCAAAATGGGCACTGGCGCTGGTGCATCAATACGGCCCGCGTTTTCCGCAGCACCCCTGGATTCCCTACTACCAGAGCCGGCTGCTGGTCATGAACGGCAAGCACGCGGAGGCGCGTGCCGGCATCGTCGCCACGCTCCAGTCCAATGCCAATGCGTTCTGGGCCTGGGAAATTTTCGGGCGTACCTTTGACGACCCGCAGATGCAGATTGCCTGTCTTTGCAAAGCCCTCTCCTGCCATGGCTCTCCTCCGGAATTTCTCATCAATGTGCGGGCCGATCTGGCGCAGCATCTCGCCAGCACTGGAATGCAGAAGGAAGCCGTGATCGAGGCAGGGCTGGCCATCGCCGTCCGA
>CAZOXS010000077.1:0-3681 GCA_964583785.1 uncultured Victivallales bacterium | reverse complement strand
GCAGGTACAGCTGGTACTATTGGTACAATTAATATTGGTGCCGACGCCATTGGTGTAAATCTTGGAACTACTTCTACGACTGCTGCTCGAGGTGACCATGCTCACACATTGGCTGCGGTGACTGCTGCAGGTAATGTTGCTAACAACAGCATCACATTACCCGCGGGTGAAGGTCATGCCTATGGATTCTGGGGTACTACAACCAATTATAGTATAGCTATGGGTAGTACAGCAGTAACTTACCAATATGGACCAGTTACCGATTACTCAATTAAGATGAATATTTCGGGTGGAGCCGGCCGTGGATTTACTTGGGGTCAAAATGGGGTTAAGCCAATTGCGGCTCTAAATTCTACTACAGGCGATATGACAATTGCCGGGGCATTCTCAGCCGCATCCAAATCATTCTTAATTAATCACCCAACAAAAGAAGGCAAAAAGCTTCAGTATGGTTCTTTAGAATCTCCATATCATGGTGTAAGATTAACTGGCGAAGCTGTAATTTCTGGTCACACAGCTACTGTTAACTTACCAGATTATATTCATGCTCTTTGCAAACAAGAAGGATCTTCCGTACAGATCACAAATATTAGACATGGCAAAATTCTTTGGGTAGATTCTATTAATGTCAGTTCGGATAGTTTTACAGTTGGGATGGATCGTGGAATGTTCGATCGCAAAGAATATAAATTTTATTGGAGCTTTACAGCTGTGCGTAAAGATGTAGCTAATCTTGTTGTGGAGTTTGAGGCATGAGTGTTATATACAATGGATTATATAATAAAGTAGCCGACATCAAAGGCCCATCTGGATGGTATTTTATAAATACAGTGGATGGGCCCATCCACACATATATAAATCAAGATTATGATGGTGGTGGATGGGTTCTTGCATTAGCTAATCGTGCGGGCCAGGGTGCTCTGACAAATTTATCATACAATGATGCCGTAAATAAATGCAATATAAGAACAAATAATAATATAGTTATAGCGCCGGGCAGTAAACTTTCTTCGTTAGATAATTACGACTATTGGTTAGGTGTTAGATATTGGTCATCTTTAACTGGTAGAGTGTCGGCAAATAAAATCACAGTTGTTCAGTTTGTATCTGGAACCAACGGCACTTCATTGGACGCGACTGGTTCACATAATAAACGCTATCGTTGGAGATTTGATAATTTTAATAGAACGTATGGCATGGTTGGAGCAACTGCCGTCAGCGATGAGACAGGAACCGGAGCTCCAGGATTATATTCGTATCATGCAGTAAATGGATTTTCATTGTCTACTTACGATTTAGACCAAGATACATATGGTCCGAATTGTGCCACTACATATGGGAATACTCCGTGGTGGTATGGCGCCTGTTGGGATGGTCACTATTTTCCAAATGGTGGGGGATATGCAAACAATCCAAATTGGGCTGGAGCCGGGTCGCAACTTTATCAATACGGGGCTGTATATATCAAATGAACATTAAACTAAAACCGATGCGGTTAATTTTCTCAAGAAATGAAAACACATGGGACAAAGTAATCACAGATCTAAATGGGATCACTATATTCGCACAGAGAGGCATTAAACTATTAGAAGAAAGTGCCACCAAAGAATATTTTGATGATTGGGAGAACCAATTACGTAATGCACCTTGGTGGAATATAGTTGAAGTTGAAAGATTTATATGAGTCTTTCACATTCACCTCAAGTTGTCACAAACGGATTGGTTTTCTACTATGACATGAACAATGCCAAGAAGTCGTGGAAAGGTAGACCAACAACGAATATTTTACCATCTCCTTCTACTAATGGTCGATTTACAACGGCAAATAGTTGGGGCACTTATAACACAAATCAATATAACTCCGGGCAATATTTTAGTATAGGTACTATTGCATCCGTTGCCAGTGACATTGTTACCACAACTGCCGCTCATCCTCTTCGCACATTCGATGTTATCAGAGCTCAATCTACCGGTGGTGGTATTACAGCTGGTACCGATTATCTTATTAAAAAAATATCAAGTACACAATTTTCATTGCATACTTACAATGGAGATCAGACTGGCACGCAGGGTTATTTTGTTAATGGCTGGCACAAAGTTCACGAAAGTTTGGGACTAGATCAGAGAGTTTCTATAAATGCGACTAGTTTTCCCACAATGTGGTGGGGATATCCGCATTTACCAAATTCTCATTTGGTCAAAGAGATTGTTGTGGGTGCTGGACCACAGGGGCAAAATACTATGCGATTACACGTACCATCTGTTGATGGTGTTGTTGATGGTATGGCGTATGGTGTGTACACACCAGTTACAGTTGGTGATGTGATAAATATAAGTCTGTGGATTCGAACAAATTATTCTGGTAAAACATTGAGATATACAACTCATTTCGGCGCCAGCGCTAGTTCTAGCACAAGTTGGACAGTCACTACAGAATGGCAACGCGTATCATATCAATGGACGGCAAGTGCGACATATAGTTTTATTTCATATTGGTGGCCGGCCGGGACCACCAATATACCATACTGGATCGACATAGCAGATTTCCAAGTAGAAATTAACACAGGTGCCGCTGGCAGCACTCCATTTACAACGGGGACTAGAAGTAATACTCAAGCAATTGTAGATCTTACTGGTAATAATACTGTCACTGCTAATAGTTTAACATATGCTTCTGATGGAACATTTAGCTTTAATGGTATCTCTGATTATATATCTTTACCAGCTTTTAATTTGTCCACAGATCCAATAGTAACGGTGAGTCAGTGGATTAAAAGATCCGCAAATTTCTCGGGCGGTGGATATTGGGGTTTAGGTGGGGGATCGGTAAATGATGGGATAAGTTCTTATACATCAGTTCAAAATAAGATAGGGTGGGATCTTTGGGGTCAGACAACGTTCCACACTGGCCAAGAGTATCCATTGGAGCAGTGGGTAAATGTATGTTGGGTTAAGATTGGAACTACATTCACAACATCAACCTTAAAAGTTTATATCAACGGAACTGAATTTCCTTTAACTACTATTGTTCGGAATAACTCATCTGTGGTAAGTCTACGTAGTTCTTTAACGATGGGCAGAATAGCCGATAATACAAATTCTTATTATGCCCCAGGAAGTATAGGCTTAACACAGGTATTTTCGCGAGCATTATCAACCTCAGAAGTAACGCAAAATTTCAATGCAATCCGTGGAAGGTATGGAATATGATAGTCGTCTCAATAGTGCTCACAAACGACCTCACAAATGTTTATAATTGTCCGAATAGAAAAATACTCGATCTTAGTCGAGTATTAGTTCATTGTTATTCCAATAACTTACAATGTGCTGCAATTCTAAGTCAATCGGAACTGCCAGAAAGTATTTGGAAATTTAAGGAAATCATATGAGTAGTTATGCTGGCCCCGCAGCAATTACGGATGGGTTAGTGTTTGAATATGATATGGGTAATACCCAGAAGTCATGGAAAGGCGCCCCTATTACTAATCTACTGACTGGTACAGGTACCACTAATTTGGGCAATGGCGTGTTTTTGTCTGGTGGTGGCACTAGGACGGACTTAGGTAATGGTAAATATAGATTCGATGTTACTGTTGCTAGAACGTTTCGGATGTATTGTAACTTGGCGACATTAACTAATGGACAAACATACGGCTGTAGCTTAAAGTTCGAAGAAAACTC
>CAZOXS010000076.1:0-18974 GCA_964583785.1 uncultured Victivallales bacterium | reverse complement strand
TGGAGCCCCCATTTGTGGGCCAGGTAGCCTTCCAGTTTCTGGCGATCACTATCTGATAGCGCGTCGCTGACCACAATCAGTTCGGCAATCTTGCCATTCCAGAAAGCATCACCACTACCGATCTTCCAGTCATTGCGTGAGGGCGATGCAGAACTACCAAGACAGCTCACAACCTTGAAGTTAGATAATGGATTGAATTCCGTTGTGCTCAGGCCATTTACATATACAACAGAACTTTGTCCGTACTGCTCGGGGATTGAAGACCTAATGCCAGTACCGCCCCCTTGTCCAAACAGGGCAGGAACCTTAGTGATCGTACTGGACCCAAAAGCCCAGTTCCATCCGGCAAAGGTCTCACCATCAGCGTTCAGTACGGCAAATACATGCCTTGTGGCAAACGCCGTCCCGCCAACGCTTAGCGAATCGTTACTTCCGTCAAAGTCGATCGCAGAAAGACCATTCTGCGCATTGGCTGCATATACAGGCCGATTTGCGAGGGTTCCCTGTGTCGCATTCCTGCCTTTTCCACTCTTATCCAGCCAGGTTGTGACCGCACTGCCGTTTGTCTGGACGGTATCCGCATCCGCAGCATCGAACCAGACCTCGGTGACGATGTCGGCCGGGCTCCACGGAGATTCACCGCTGATATACACCGTCTGATTCGTACCCGCATCCACTGTAGGCGGATCGTTGCTCCATTTGGCGTATAGCGTGGTATGGTTGGTAATCACAAAGGTATCGGCGGCAGCATACGCAACGCCACTCCCATCGGCAGCGGTATTCCATCCGGTAAAGGTGTAGCCCGTTCTTGTGAGAGCATTCGTGTTACCAATGACCGTTACGGTCGCACTGCCGTTGTATGGACTCAGTACGTCTACCGGAACAGAGCCTCCCCCATTACCGTTACCATTGTATGTAACCATGAAACTCAACGTATCGACATTGGTGACGACAAGCGTATCACTGCCATCAGTGTATTGAGCAGCACTCGCCGTAATGGTAACCGTCTGATCGGTATCATAGACTGCATCCGGCACACCTGTAATGGTTACATCAACACTGCTCAAGCCATCGGGAATCGTCACCGTCGCCGGAACCGTTGCTTCACCGGTATCACTTGAGGTCAGGGATACCTCCAGAGCACCGTTTGTGCCCAAACGGGTAATTGTGGCAGTCGTGGTTCCACCGTTCTCGCTGATCTGTGAATCAGCGATAACCACTGTCAGGGGCAGCATGGTAACAACCGTGATCTCGACCTGGTCACTGGATTGACCCAGTCCATCATCCGCTGTCAAGCGGAGCGTATAAACACCCACTTCAGAGAAGGAGGCGGTGGTGTCGACAGCAGACGCATCACCAAATGCAACAGGAAAGGCTGGCCCTCCGACCTTTGTCCAGACTTGCGTCACGGAATCTCCATTCGGATCGTTGACGGTCGCATCAAGCGTTGCCACCGCGAGCCCCCCACTCGGGGGCATATTCGTATAGGGATGCCCGACGGGTAAATTGGCTTGAAGCCCCCACTTATGCGCCAAGTAGCCTTCAAAAAGTTCTCGCTCAACTTGGCTTACCGTGCCGGTTTTTATAATGATTTCTGCAATATCACCACCATAAAAGCCATGTCCCGTTATATTCGAAATTCTCCCTCCACCAGACATAGTGCCAATGTTGCCCGCATTAGAATTCGACCCTTCGGAGCTGCCGTTCGCAAAAATCTCCTTGCCTACGCCTGTGTTCCACACATAGTTTACGAGGTTTGCAGCACCCGATTTGAAATTAGCTGTGCGAGCAGGCGTATAATCATTTGACCAGAAATTCATGCGATACGTACTTCCATTAAATCCAACATGCAGACTGTTAGCGCCAGCATTTGGGTTTGCCGCTCCGTATATATTGTTAGCAGAAACTACTTTCGTCACAACAAAGGCGGAGTGAGGAACACCAGCAAGAAAATCCAAGTCAACATTGAAAAAATCGTCTAAACCATCAAACGTCAGCACATGCTTGCCATTTAGTCCGGTGGCCTTATCAGTTGGTTGAGAGGCAGATGTCGTCTGGGATGCATCACGACCATTGCCGCTCTTATCCACCCAATTGCTGACGGTAGACCCATTGAGCTGCAATGTGGCCGCATCGTCAGCATCGAGCCAAAGATCAACACCCAAATCGAGTGGAGACCAGGTTCCTTCCGTTAAAAGCACCGTTTGATCAGGTCCCGCATTCACTGTAGGCAGATCGTTGCTCCATTTGGCGTAAAGGGTGATATTTGCCTCGCTCGTGTAGACGGCTCCCGTTGCATAAGCATCACCCGAGCCATCCGCGCTGCTGTTCCAACCCACAAACGTGCGAGCCCCATTAACCAGATCCCCCTCACTGGCGAGAACAAGATCCACACCGTTGACCTTGACCTGGTCTGCAGGAGCAGTGCCGCCGGTATTGCCGTTACCGTCGTAACTCACCGCATGCTCGTCGTCGGTAACATCGAAGGTGTTCGTGCCGTCCACATGGTCGGCCGCGGTTGCCGTGATGGTCACCGTCTGTGTGCCGTCCAGCAGGAGGTCGTCGATGGCGTCGATGGCAAAGCCGACGCTGGTCTGACCGGCGGGAATCTCTACCGATACGGGCACGGTTGCCTCAGCAGTATTGTCACTGCTGAGGGTAACGGTCAGGGCTGAATTGGTATCCGAATTGCGCGAAACCGTCCCCGTCGTCGCGGCCGCACCGGTGCCCTCCGACACGGACACGTCCGTGATAGCGATCGTCAGGGCGGCCGGGATATACTGGGCGGTGACGGTCCGGTCGCTGGTGACGTTATCGAAAGCAGTATCCCAGCCCGCGAAAATCCAACCGGCGGTGGCGACTTCGACGGTCGGTTCGGTGGCAGCCGACCCGTGGTTGATGCTTTGCACCAGGTCACCCCCGCCGGTATGGGTACCGTTGGTCGTGACGACGAAGGTCACCGTGTAAATATTGAAAGTCCACTGCGCGTACAGCGTGTGGTCGACAAGGGCAGTCACCTCGGTGATGTCCGTCACCTGCGTTCCGCCGGACGCGGCAGTAAACCAGCCGTTGAGGGTGTACCCCGTGCGGGAGACCGTGGCCAGGGCGCCGTAGGGGGAGCCGAGGGTAGCCAGTTGCGTGGCGGGAGATGGAGCATCGCCGCCATTGGGATCAAAGGTCACGGTGCATACGATCGGCGTCCACTGGGCATAGAGGACGGTGGTTCCAGCAAGAACGAAGCTGTCGGCGGCCGCGTACCCGCTGCCGCTGCCGTCGGCGGCGGTGTTCCAGCCGTCAAAGGTGTAGCTGGCTCTACTAAGTGCCCCGGTATTGCCGAGAACGGTGACGCTTGCACCGAAACTGTAGGGGCTCGACGTGTCGACCGGGACGGTGCCGCTCTCACTGCCATTGCCGTCATAGGTGACGGCGTAGTCGGTCGGATCGACATTGGTTACGTCCACGGTATCGTTTCCGGGGGTACTGCCAGCGGCTGTGGCGGTGATGGTTACAGTCGCGGTGCCGTCGTTGATGCCATCCGCCACACCGGTGATGGTCACTGCCACACTGTTAGAGCCGTTCGGAATGGTTACGCTCGCCGGCACCGTGGCTTCGCCGGGATCGCTCGAGGTCAGGGCTACGGGCCAATCGCCGATCGTCCCGACGCGGGAGATCGTGGCGATGGTGGTGCCGCCGTCCTCGCTGATTGCTGCATCGGCGATGGAGACAGTCAGCGGATGGATGATGCCGCTGTCAAAGGTGATACCGAGGACCTGCTCAAAGTCTGATGGGTACTCCGTGTTGTCGGCAGAGGTCTTGGAGGTCACAACGAAGGTATCGCCGGGCTTGAAGTCCACGAGATCGAAGAATACCACGTCCAGCGTCCCGTCCTGCCAAGGGTACGCGGGCGAGGTCGCGCTCGCCGATCCACCGACGGTCTGTTTCAGCGTGTAGGTGGCTTTGTTGCTGCCATTGGCTGATCCTGTTGCGTCGACCAGAATGCCGACGCGCAGCGTTTCGCCCACCGGAAATGCGCGGGTAATCACAAAACCAAGCAGAGGTCCACTTTCGACGCCCTTTGCGGCCGAGCCATCGTGGAATACGCTGAGGCCGGTATCGGGCCCCGAGGGGGCGGTCGGGTTGTCGGACAAGCTGTAAGGTCCGTTCCGGCTGGGGGCGAGTGCCGACGAGGTCGCGTAGGTCGGATTGACGAACCTGTGATTCCCGGAGTAGTAGATTCGATATCCATCGGTGCCGATGAGATTGTCGCCGTCAATGTCCAGGGGCTTGAGCGGTGTGGAATTACGCCAGCCGACCGTGGGATCATCGGTCTTCAGCTCCATATTGAATTGGATGCCGACATGGGTGATGGACGCGCTCGGCATGATGGCGGGGGTGGTAAAGCTCCAGGTGCCATCACCACTGAACCCGGCAAAGCTGTTGCCCAGCAAGTCCTCGATGGCCGTGGCGTCGATCTCGATGTAGTAGGTCGTCGACAACGCAAGATCGGCGGTCGGATCGAGACTAATCGTAGCACCGGAGCGGGTAAGGCCGGCCGGTGGGGTGGCCACATCGAAGCTCTCGACCAAGGCACCGCCGGATTCCCGGAGGGTGATGTTGCCAGTACCGAAGACTACATTCTCACTGAAGATGATTTGCAGGATCCCGTAAGGGGAGGCGTTGGTCGCACCGTTGGCAGGACTGAACGTGGCAACCGTTGGCGGCAGACCCCACTTGGGGTAAAGCGTCAGATCGGCATTCGCACTGTATGTCGCGCCCTCCGCATAATCAGTACCGCTGCCATCGGATGCGCTGTTCCAGCCATCCAAGGTGAAGCCCGTCTTAACAAGGGCACCTGAATTGGTGGCCAGCGTGAGATTAACTGCATAGGTTTTCGTCTGACTGCTCGGTACCGTCCCGCCGGTTGCGCCATTGGCGTTGTAGCTGACCGTATAGGTGTTAATGGCAAAATTAGCCTGAACGCTCGCGTTGTCTGTGGCACTGACCGTGGTCGAGGCGCTGTTCGTGTCCGTTACAACCGCCGTTCCGGCTGTCACCGTCCAGTTGGTGAAGTGGTACCCGGCAGCGGGCGTTGCGGTGATCGCAAACGGACTGTTGTCTTCATCCTTGATGCCGCCGCCACTGGCGGCAGCCCCGCCAGCCCCGTAGAGCACCGTCAGGGTGAAATCATCATCCATGTTGGAGACGGTTACATCATCGGCGTTAAAACCGTCGTAATCCGTGTCCGTGCTGCTGGCTACGCTTGTGAGGATACTGTAGGAGACATCTCCGTCATCAAGTGAGTCGTCCGCCCCGGTGACCGTTACGGTCTGCGGGACATTCCAGTCACCGGTGGTGAACGCGAGACTGGTCGGACTCGCGGTTCCCTCGCTTTCGTCGTCGGAGGAAATGCCGAGCGTAACAGTCGCTGTGGGCAGTGTGTTGAGAACAACAGTAAAGGTAGCGGCAGTGCCATTTTCCGTTGTGCTGCCACTGATGCTGCTAACCAAAATATCGGGCTGGTCGTTGTCTGCGTTGATGACCGTCACATCATCAGGGTTGAGACCATCGTAGTCTGTGTCCGTGCTGCTGGCTATGCCTGTGAGGATCGTGTAGGTCACGTCACCGTCGGTCAGGCCATCGTCTTCACCGGTCACGGTAACGACTTGCGCCGTACTCCAGTTGTCAGTTGTAAAGGTGAGACTGGACGGGGCCACAGCCCCCTCAGAGAGATCATTGCAGGATATACCGATCGTCACACTCCCGGTTGGCTGCGTGCCGAGCACCACCGTAAAGGTCGCGCTGGCCCCGGATTCGGTCGTATCGCCGCTGATCGCGCTGACGACGATACCGAGTGTGTCGTCGTTGGTACAGGTGACGGCGACCGTCTGATCCGCTAAGGCATCAAAGGCATCGTCGCTTGAACCCGCGTTGACACTGACAGTCGCCGTGGCCGTATCGTCGCGGTCCAGGAAGTCGTTGACACCGGTGACCGTGACCGACTGCGCCTGATTCCAATTACTGCTGGTGAAGGTCAGACTGGCGGGGGATACCGTTGCTTCACTCGCGTCGGAACTGGTTACATCGAAAACGACATTACTTCCAGGCTGCGAGGTCAGCACGACCGTGAAGCTGCTGGTTCCGCTGTCTTCGGCAACCGTCACACTGGACGTACTCAGGGCGAACCCGAGCGTGTCATCATTGCTGCAGGTTACCGCTACGCTCTGATCTGCAAACGCATCAAACGCATTGTCGCTGGCGGCGTCATTGACACTGACGGTCAAGGTGGCCGTGTCGTCACGGTCAACAAAATCGTTGACGCCGGTAACCGTGACCGTCTGCGCCTGATTCCAGTTGACGCTGGTTAAGGTCAGGCTGGCCGGGGATACGGTCGCTTCATTCGCGTCAGAGCTAACGATATCAAGCACAACATCGGATGTCGGCTGCGTATCCAGAACGACGGACAAGCTCGCCGTACCGCCGTCTTCGGCAACCGTGACGCTGCTCTTGTTAAGGACAAAACCCGAGCGGTCGGCATCCGTGATATCGAGAGAGACGATGGCTTGGCAATAGCCGTCGGCAGTGGCGGTGATGGTGACCGTCTGCGCGCCGTCAATAATGCCGTCGGGAACACCGGTAATCGTTACATCCACGCTGCTGCTGCCGTCGAGGATGGTGGCTGTAGCCGACACAACCGCTTCGTTGGTATCGCTGGAGGTCATAGAGACCACTAAATCACCGACTGAGTCGAGGCGGGAGATGGTGGCGGTGGTGGTGCCGCCGTCCTCGCTGATTTCGGCATCAGCGATGGCAGCACTCAGGGTGATGCCGGAGTCAAAGGTGATACCCATGACCTGCTCAAAGGCGCCTGGGTATTCCGGGGTGTATACAGAGGTCGCGGTTACAACGAAGGTATCGCCGGGCTTGCAGTCCACGAGATCGAAGAATACCACGTCGAGCGATCCGTTCTGCCAGGGGTAGGCAGGCGATGTCGCGCGCGCCGATCCGCCGACGGTCTGTTTTAATGTGTAAGTGGCTGTGTTTAGGCCATTGGCTGATCCTCCCTCGTCCACCAGAACGCCGATGCGCAGCGTTTCGCCCAACGGAAATGGACGGGTGGTCACGAAGCCAAGCAGAGGTGCCGTTTCGACGCCCGTGCCGGCAGCATTATCATGAAAATTGCCGACGACGCCATCGTCCCCCGAGGGGTTGGTCGGATTGTCGATATAGGAGGATCCGTTTTTGTTTGGAGCGAGATCCGACGTGGTCGCATAGGCTGGATTCGCAGACTTGTTACTAATTCGATATCCATCGGTGCCGATGATATTGTCGCCGTCAATGTCCAGGGGCTTGAGCGGCGTGGTGTTGCGCCAGCCGACCGTGGGATCATTGGTCTCCAGTTCCATATTGAATTGGATGCCGACATGGGTGATGGTCGCACTCGGCATGATGTCGGGGGTGGTAAAGCTCCAGGTGCCATCACCACTGAAACCGGCAAAGCTGTTGCCCAGCAGGTCGTCGATAGCCGTGGCGTCGATCTCGATGTAGTAGGTGTTCGACACCGCAAGATAGGCGGTCGGTTCCAGGGTTACCGTAGCGCCGGAGAGGGTCAGGCCGGACGGCGGGGTGCCCACATCGAAGCTCTCGACCTCGGTGCCGTCGGACTCCCGCAGGGTGATGTTGCCGATGCCAAAGACCACATCCTCGCTGAAGGTCACCTGTAGAAGCCCGTAAGGGGAGACGTTGGTGGCACCGTTGGCAGGATTGAACGTGGCAACCGTTGGCAGCAGACCCCACTTGGGGTATAGCGTCAGATCGGCATTCGCGCTGTATGTTGCGCCCTCCGCATAATCAGTACCGCTGCCGTCGGATGCGGTATTCCAGCCATCAAAGGTGAAGCCGCTCTTTGCGAGAGCGGCGGTATTGGTCGCCAGCGTCAGGTTGACGTTGTAGACCTTTACCTGCGCGCCCGGCGCGCTGCCGCCGTCGCCGCCATTGGCATCGTAGGTCACGGAGAACGTGTCGGGATCGAAGACGGCGTTGACGGTGGCAGGGGCGGCTGTCGTCACGGCCGTCGATGCACTGCCCGCGTTGCTGAAGCTGCCCGTTCCCGCGACGAACTCCCAATTCAGGAAGGTGTAGCCCACGGCTGCAGTGGCAGAGATCGCGTAGGGACTGTCATCCATATCGACCGCGCCGCTGCCGGTGGTCGCATCGACCCCGAGCCCCCCCGTTACCGTCAGCGTGAAGTCATCGTCGAGATTGGTAACGCTGACATCGGCCGCATTGAGGCCGTCGTACCCTGCGTCGCCGCTGGTCGCTGCCGCAGTCACTGCGTGGTATAGCTGATCGCCATCATCAAGCGCGTCCTCTACGCCGGTTACCGTTACGGTCTGAGGGCTGTCCCAGTTAAGCACGGTGAAGGTGACACCGGTGGGACTTACAGTACCTTCACTCAGCGTATCGGAGGATAGGCCGATAAGCACGTTGGTCGCGGGCTCGATGTCGAGTCGAATCGTGAACGTCGCCGTGCCGCCGTTTTCCGTGGTGTTGCCGCTGATGGCGCTCACGGTGATGCCGGGTACGGCGACGGTGATGGTGGTGTCGTCGGTGATCGCCGATGCGGTGTCCATGGCGTTTCGCGCCAGGTCTTTCAGTACGGCACCGGCGGGAATCTGAAGCTGTAGCGTGCCGGCGGCCGTCGGTGTCACCGCGACCGTGAATACATTGCTCGAGACTTCGGTAATGGCACCGATGGTGATCGGCGCGCTACCCGCGTTGACGAAATCGCTAACATCGAGCGACTGGTCGTGCATGCCTTCGCTGAAGGTCAGTGTGTAGGTGATCAGCGTGCCCACGCCGATCGGTTCGGCGGGTTGGTCGTCAACGATGTCGGCCGGTGCCAGCGTCGGCCGGGTGGTGTCCAGCGCCGCTCCCAGTGTCGAAACCGTCAGCACCCCCGCACCCGCAAGCCAGGTCTCGGTGTTGTTGTACACGCCAGCGGGCTGGGCCACGCCGTCGATGTACAATGCATTGACGGTATCATTCGCGTTCATAATCAACTTGGCAGCAACGCCGGCGTTGCTCGAGGGAAGGCCATTCAGCATGAGCGCGGCGGTATCAGCGATGATATTCGCAGCATTGATGAACAGCGAGACCTGAGTATTGACACTGACGTTTCCGAGACCGAGCGACCCGATGACATTCGCATAGACCTCCGAATTCTCTGTCCCAAGTCGTATGGCGTTCAATCCGCTGACCGAATTCGATGCATTCAGATAGAACTTTCCTTTTTTGGCAGATCCTAGCTTGAGAATATAGTCGCCAGTCACCCCACCGTTCAGCGTGAGGGAAACGGTGTTGTAATTATCGTACCCGGCGTACAGTGCGGCATCGCCGGACAGGACAATCGGGTTTGATATCGTGCGGCTCTGATTGGCGGGTGTCATGAACAGCTCAGCACCCTCTTCCATGGTGATGACGCCGGTTCCGAGGGCATTCATGTTTGCGAGGTCAGTCGCGGTGAGCAGTTTCGCATTCCGCCTCAGCGTCAGGTTTCCGACGTACGGCAGCGTGCCCGTTCCCCTCACGTTTGCAAACTTGCCTTCGGCCACCGCCACGTTAATCGCCCCGTAGGGTTGCCAGCCGCCGCCGTTACCGTCGGCCCAGTTGCCATCGATGCTCCAGCTGTCCATATTCATAGGGGGGAGCGCGATGTGGACCAACTCAGCCGTGTAGGGACGGACCTTGATCGTCACAGTACCTTGCGTGGGGGTTCCGACAATGCTGTCAGTGACATCGATCGTTAATGTAGCGGTACCGATGTCCCCGGTGCCGGGCGTGCCGGTGACGGTTCCGTCAGGTGCCACGCTAGCCCAGTCCGGGCCGCTGACCTTGGAATAAGTCATCGTGTCGCCATCGACATCAAAACTTACTTTTGTCAGGGCGTCCGTGTAGAGCACCGTGTCCATCGCGTCGAACAGTTGTGCCGGCACGGCGAATTCGGGCGCGTCATTGGAGTTCATGACGGTGATGCGCAGTGTCCCCTGTGCGACGGAGGGATTGATCCCGTCCCTGGCACTGACGATGAATTCATTCAGCCCGACATCATCGTTGCTCGGCGTGCCGGAGAGTGCGCCGGAGGGATCGACGCTCAACCAGGCCGGGCCACTGACTTTGGCATAGGTCACCGAATCACCCTCCTCATCTTCTGCGGTACCGGCGAGGGTCGCGCCATACAAGGCATCTTCCGTGGCATTCGCCAGCGTGAATGGATCGGCAACGAACACCGGACCGTCGTTGACGGGCAGCACCACGATGACGAGCTGCCCCGGCGTCACGCCGCCGTTGCTGTCATCCGCCTGGACGGTGAAAGTGTTGGTGCCGTTGTCGCTGTGGGTCGGAGTGCCCGAGAGCGTGCCGTCCGCAGCGACCGCCAACCAGTCCGGACCGCCGGTTTTCTGGAAGACGAGCGGGTCGCCGTCGACGTCACCGCCGAAAGCGGCGATGCTGTCGCTGTAGGCGATGTCCTCCGTGGCGTCGCCCGTACTGAAGGGGTTGGGAGTGAATTCGGGCGCATCGTTGACATTGATGACGGTGATTTGCAGCGTCACCGGAACGATGTAGATGTCGTCGGTGACGTCGACGGTGAAGCTGTTGAGTCCGACATCCGCGTTGAGCGGTGTGCCGGAGAGCAACCCGTCGCTGCCCACGCTCAACCAGGCCGGCCCGGCAACCTTGCTGAAGGTCAGGGTGTTCGTGTAGAAATCGCTGGCGTCGTCGGCGAGGGTCGAACCATAGGCCGCATCCTCATCGGCATCGATCTCGACGATGGGGTCGGTATTCCACTCCGGCTCCGGATCGGCGCTGACGACGATCGTGGTGTCGTCGGCCAGAGCGAGGCTGGTGCTGAGCGGATTGGCGGCGGCATCGGTAAGAATCGCGCCGGCCGAGATTTGCAGCTGTAGCGTACTGGGATCCGGGCCGGTCGGCGTGACCTGCAGTTGGTAAACACTGAGCGAGACCTGAGCGAGCGTGCCGATCGTGATCGAGGCGGTGCCGGCATTGGAGAAATCATTGGTCCCGATTGTCGCCGGATCCATGTCTTCGCTGAACGTGATGGTGTAGATTACGGGGGCATTAGGCACGATATTTGCCCCGCTGCGGTTATCCACGATGCTCACCAGCGTCGGATTACCCACGTCGGCGAGGGAGGTGATGCTGGTGTCGTCATCGACGGCGGCGGTGGTGTTCAACGGATTGCCGGCTAAATCGTCGATGGTGGCACCGGCGGGGACCCGCAGTTGGAGCGTGCCGCCGCTGGTCGGCGTGACCTCGATGGTGAACACCCCGGGCCTAATCTGGGCAATGGCACCGACGGTTATCGAGGCGGTGCCGGCATTGGTAAAGTCAGTAGCACCCAAGGAGCTCGCATCCATCTGCTCGCTGAACGTCACCGTATATTGGACGATCTCATTCTGCATGATATCCGCACCGCCGCGATTGTCGACGATGTTGCCCGCGGCCAGCGTCGGCGGTGTGGTGTCCAGCGGAACGACGCCATCGTAGCTGGATCCGAAGCGCAGCTCGTCGAGAAGCCCGCGGTAGTCGCACATCACGCTGATCGTGTCGTAGGTCGCCTGATCCACGACCACGCTCAGCGTCGAGATGGGACTGGCTGGGAGGAGCATATCGGTACCGGGCTGGTACAGCTCAATGGTGTCGGGGTCAGCAGAGTCGGCGGCCCAGGTAATCTTGCCTACGACCAGGCGCGACTCGCCCACGCCCAGGGCTACCGTACCAGCCTCGCGGGTGCCGAGGACTTTTCCCGACGAGCCCGAACCGTAGTTGATACTGCGGTACTGCGCCGCTGCCACTCTGCCGTTGACTCCGTCGAGATAACCATAGTAGAACCCGAGTCCAGACGGCTCCTCGCCATCCCAGTTTTCTATATAGTAGTTGGCAATACCAGATGCGAAGCTGCCATTGGCAAGCGTAAAACCGATACTCGGGAGCAGAGACGCGTCCGCCTGGGTCCCGTATACCATGCTGAACCACAAGGTTGCCCCATTGCGGAGCAGGCCACTATCGGTAAGCGCCGTCTGACTGACGTCGCGCGCCAGCGCCAGGTTACGACCGTCGAGCCGAAACCCATTGCCCTGTACCAGAAGACTCCCGTGCCCGAACGAGAGATACTTCACCTGACAATAACCGGAGCCAAGATAATCGCCGTCCAGTCCGAAATCGGATGTACCGCTGCCCTGTGTGATACTCGAGATCGCAGCCGGCGCATAGTCGAAGGGCTCGTAAATCACCATCGGCGGGGGCTCGACGGTGATGATGTCCACGTCAACGATGGCAACCGAGGTGTCTAGCGGTGCTGCTTCATCGACATCCAGGATGCTAGCACCGGCTCGCACCTGCAGCCGTAGCGTCCCGGCGGTGGACGGGGTAACCTCAACGGTGAATACGCCGGGGCTTGTTTCGGTGATGGCCCCCACGGTGATACTGGAGTCGCCTGCGTTGGCAAAATCGCCAGCCACAACGGTGGCCGCATCAATGTCCTCACTGAAGGTGACGGTGTAGACCAGTAGGTCGTTCATCTGCACCGGGCCGCCAGTCTGGTCGTCGACAATATCCACGGCAGCGAGAGTCGGCGGCGTGGCACCTGGCAAAACCACGTAGATGTTCAGCGTCACCTCGACGGCGGGATAGAAGGGATCCTTGACGCTGACGGTGAAGGTGTTGACGCCGCTGGTGCCGGTGCCGGGGGTGCCGCTCAGTGTACCGTTGGAAGCAACGTTGAGCCAAGACGGCCCGGCAAGTTTCGTGAAGGTAAGCGAATCGAGGTCAGGGTCACTGGCCAGCAGCGACAAGTCGCCGTTGAAGGCTACCAGTTCCTCCCCGTCGGCCGTGCTAACCGGGTTGCTACTCCAGGTTGGCGGCAAATTGTCGAGATTGACGGTGATCAGCGTGTAGTCGAAAATCGCCCATGTGGTGTCGAGCAGGTTGCCGGCAAGGTCGGCAATCGAGGCACCGGCAGCCACCTGCAGCCGCAGCTCTCCAGGTTCAGTCGGCGTCACCTCGACGGTGAACACCCCGGGTGCCGTCGTCTCCGTGATGGCGCCGAAGGTGATCGCGGTAGACGCGCGGTTCTCGAAATCTGCGGCCGAGACGGTCGCCGCATCGATGTCTTCGCTGAAGGTCACGGTGTAGGTCACTAGAGTATTTTCTAAAATCGGTCCGCCCACCTGATCATCGACGAAGTCGTCGTTGCCCAGGGTCGGCGGCGTGAAGTCCACCGGCACCACACTAGCGTAGGAACCGCCGAAGCGGATCTCGTCAAGGGCATAGGCCCCGTCGTGGTGGAACGTCAGCGTGTTGAGAATGGATTGGTCCACGGTGACGTTGAGCGTGGAGACCGGCGTGGCCGGTAGGAGCAGATCCGTACCGACCTGGTACACGTCGATGGTGTCGGGATTGGCGGGGTTGGCGTTCCAGGTGAACTTGCCGACGAGCAGGCCGACTTCGGCATCGCCCAGCGGTGTGCCGCTCCAGTCGCCAAAGC
Source organism: uncultured Victivallales bacterium (assembly GCA_964583785.1). Lineage (GTDB taxonomy): Bacteria > Verrucomicrobiota > Kiritimatiellia > UBA8416 > UBA8416 > UBA8416. Next base: position 5,410 of record CAZOXS010000076.1, on the reverse strand, counting down.
TCACACGCGTCGTGCCGACGGTCTCGCCACTCGGACCGCCAGAGAAGTGGGCGGCTTGGAGGCAGCCTGCTGCACCGCTGCCATTCTCTCCGCCAAACCAGATACCCACGCCCTCGCCATCGGCGATCTTGACGCCAAAGGCATCGGCCGGATCCACGATGTAATACCAATGGAACCTACTGTTAGCCAGTGCCACGGTGATCTTGGCACCCGTGCCCTGATAGTTGCCAATCAGCATACTGAACCAGAGCGTGGCACCATCTTCGAGCAACCTGCGCTCCGCAACAGCAGAGGAGGAAAGCATACGGGCATCGCCATTAATCCAACCGGTAGTGTCACTGAGCCAGTTTCCTTCGGTTGCAAGAAGACCGTAGACTGGCGCACCCGACCTGACCCACGAAGCGGAAGACCATATACCGGCCAAGCCAATCTCGGAGAGCCCCTTTTTGTTGGCCAGCGAGCCCACAGGGTAATCGAATGGCTCATATACCACCAGTCCGACAGGGTTAATGGTGAGCGTCGTGTCATCAGGGATGGCTGTGGTGGTATCCAACGCCGTGGCGGCGGCATCGGTCAGGACGGCGGCACTGTTGATCTGCAGTTGCAGCGTGCCGGGCGTCATCGGGACGGCCTTGAGGCGAAAGACCCCCGGCGACAGTTCACTGAGGTCGCTCAAGGTGACGGAGGAGGCCGTGCCGGCGTTACCGAAGTCGTCGAGCCCGACCGTTGCCGCATCCATGTCTTCGCTGAAAGTGATCGTGTAGAGAATCGGATCCGCAACCTGGACCGGGCCACCCGAGACGTCATCGACGATCGAAACAAGGAGGGGCGCCAGCGTCGGATCCCGCCCAAGCGACACCGTCACATTGACGGCACTGGTGACCGTAACCGTGCTGCCGGCAACGGGGGTCTGGCTGATGATCTCGTCGACGACGGCTGTAGCATCATAGACGTTGCTGACCGTGCCGAGGATCAGTTGGGCACTGGCCAGGAGGTTCTCGCCCTGCACCTGCAGCAGCCCCACCATGTCTGGCACGGTGGTGTTTGCGGGCAGTGTCACCGCAGCTTCGGCGGAGATGGCCGTAGTGTGCGGCACCGCCATGCCATCTCGGGCCTGCACCGTGTAGCGGTATTCTACACCGGGCGTTAGCCCCGTATCGATATAGATCGGACTGCTCTGCCAGCCGCTGCTGTTGCCGCCGCCGACGGTGCAGACAAAGGCGTACTCGACTTCAGAAGGGTCGTAGGCTGTGGCCGCCGTCATGGTGACCGAGGTGGCATTGAGCATGGTGGGCGGAACGGTAAACAGGGCGGGGTCTGGCGTCGGCGCGCTCACGTCCGGCGTCATCGGCACCGTACCGGCAATCACACTCTGGAAGCTGTCGCCCAGGCGGATCTCGTCGAGAAGGGTTCCATCGTTATAATACTCTCTAAACGTGAGGACATCGTATTGTGACTGATCGACCACCGCATTGAGAGACGACAGCGACTGCGCCGGGAGTAGCATGTCGTCACCGACATAATACAGCTCGATCCGATCCGGGTCGTTAGTATTCGCAGCCCAACTGAACTTTGCCACGAGCAGACGGACTTCGGAAACCGCGAACCGGCTGACGGAGGACGAACCGGAGAGGTAGAGCGTGTTATCATTGCGATAGCACGCGGCGGATACGTTGCCCTGATAGAAGAACCAGCCCACACCATGGCCTGCCTGCGCACCGTCATCAACGATGCGTTGTGATCCGTTATAATCGTGCAAGTGGTTATTGGCCAAGGCCATACGAAGCTGACCTGAAGAGATTCCCGGCATGTACCCGACCATGCAACTCATCCACAGCGTGGCTCCGTCATCCAGCAGCCCATTATCGACCAGTGCCGTCGAAGAGATGCTCCGCTTGCCCCAGGTGGGGGTCTTAACCTTCCCCCCGGCGGTCAGTGCATTGGCGATGCTGGGCGAGCCAGACACCATCTCAACATCCGTCCTTGCCGCCCATGCGTTGGTCAGACCAATGGCGTTCGTACCGGATGCGCCATTCAATAAACCGGCCGGGTAGTCGAACGGCTCATAGACCGCCAAACCTAACGGCGAGAGCGTCTCGACGCTGATGGTGATGGTGGCGGAGTCGGTCTGCCCCTCGCTGTCCATGACTTCAAACGACATGCTGTCGCCGCCGACATACGGCAGGTCGGGATGGTAGATCAGATAGGGGGCGGTGCCGACCAGTGATCCATGCGCGGGGGAAGCGGTGACCGTGTAACTCAGATCGTACCCTTCCGGGTCGGTGGCGATCAGCGTGACCAGCTGCGGCGTGGACTGGTTCACCGTGATGCTCTGCGAGGTGGCCACCGGTGGGGCGTTGCTCGGAAGCGTACCGCCAGTGTCGTTCAAGGTCACGATTACGGTGCCAAGGACTTCGGAAAGATTCCGCCGGTCATGCATGGTGACTTCGAAACAGTAGAGGCCTGGGGTGCCGTCGAACTGCACCAGCGCATCCTTCCCGCTGCTGGTCCCACTTGGGGTAATCACCACATTGCCGCGACCATAGACCTTGCGCCAAGTGTAAAGGGCGTCGCCAACCGGGTCTGCGCCGTTTACGTGCAACGTCGTTCTGTTAGCCGGCAGCGTCAGTGCCGGGGCATCAGGCGTCACTACGGTGATGCTTTTGTAGGGCGTTGCCGGAATCGGAAAAACATCGGCGGCAATGGCAGCAAGCACGTCCCCTTTTTGGGTGATATAGGCAGTAGACAGGCTGTCGAGGTAGTCATACACGCCGGCATCGGGCTGCACGATGGGTGCGGCACCCGCATACCCTTTGAGGATCGTCAGCGACGACGCGATGTCCTGGTCTTCCAGCAGGATGGCCAGGGGGACACCTTCGGCAATATCGTACCGCTGCAGCACCCGGGTCGCCTCGACACGGGCAGCAGCACTGAACATCGCGTCGGCAGGTGCGCGGTAATACGCCGTGTCCACGATGCAGTCGGCCAGCTCGTAGGCCTGCTCGAGGGTCAACTTGGGGAAAATATTCTGCACGGCCCATGACCGGGCGCCCCCGCGCGCCGTAGCGCTCATGGCGCGGATGGCCGGATTGAGCAAGGTGCGATCGATCTGATCAATCGAGACGCTGCTGTCATACCCGACAAGGCCGCCAATCATGTGAGTGAGATCACCATGGGCATACTGCATGGGGTCTTCTTCATCGAGCGGGAGCAGGGGCCGGGCGGTGCTGGTTACGGCCGCGAGCATCGTCTCCATCTGGCTCGCCTTGTTGGGGTGGGAAGACAAGGCTTCGGTAGCCAACATGCGGACATGGTTGTCGGCATCGGTGAGCAGCGCCGCCAGAACAGGTGCCGAGCTTGCATCGGCGATGATGCCGAGGGCCTTGATTGCACCATAGCGCGAATTACCGCCGCCAGTGTCGTTGGCCATGGTGGTGAGCGTCGGCAGCAGCGCGGCGTGCGCGGCGGTGCGCTCGCCGATTTCGACCGCCGCAGCGTTGCGGACGACAAACGACCAGCTCCCTAGGTCGCTCAACAGGCTATTGGTCGTCTGCGCAGTAGCGTCGTATTGACCGGCGGCGATCGTCTCAGTGACTTCTGGCGTCGTCAGCGGTGTCAGATCCTGTCCCGCTCCGGTCATGCGCAGTTGCTGCAGCGGCAGGGCATAGGTCAGCAACGGGATGACCCGAGCCGGGAAGTCGTTATAATCCGCACCGATGAAGCCGTACGTCAGGCTATTGAAAACAAACGAACCATCCCAGCGGCGCATCATGTCATAATGCCCTTTCATCTCGTTGAAGCGTGCGGCCGCCGCTTCCTGACCGCCGACGGCGGCCCCGAGCATAGGCCAGAACTGCTGGAAGAACGGCCCCGTGTGCCCATCGAACCAACCTTCGTTGCCGAGGTACGCGGCCGCGCAGCGGGAAAACCACTTGCTCTCCGCCTCGTATCCGGCCTGCATTTCGTAGCACAGCGCCAGAATGCTCATTTTGCCCTGATTCTCGTGCGTGTGCCAGGGGCCGTGCTCACCATAGGGTATCGATCCCTTGTTGGTGTAGAATCGGAAGAACCGGCTGGCGCGTTCGATGCCGGCATCGACTTGGGCATCAACGACACCGCACTGCTTGGCCAGCAACATTCCGTACAGCCCGGTCGTGCCGGTCATGTTGATGGGCCCATACCCCGCCATGATGTTTCCTGGTTGTGAGCCGTCGGGCCATTCCCCATAGGCAAAAATATGCCCGGTCGTGCCAAACATGCTCTGGCCCATGGCAAACGCATGGGCGTAGGCCGCGATGGAGGGCAATACATTCGTGTCACCGGTCTTCAGGTAGTACTCAGCCGTGACGACAAGTTGATGACTGATCCACCAAGCGTTCTTGCCGCCGTCACTGTAGGTCTCGTCCTTGTTCATTTCTGCCAGCTTATCCGCGTCCAATATCAGGTTCTGCACTTGGCTGGCCGCCAAGGCCTGACGGGCGCTATTGTTCGGATTGGCGGCGTCATTGCCTGCCAACAAGGCGAGCGCACCCCACTGATTCCGGCCGCCGAGCGAACTGTGCGCCTGAACATAGGCCAAGCCCTTCTCGAGGATCGCGGCGGATTTCGGGCAATTGTAGGGGGCCGTCGCGCTGTAAGCGCCCAGCGTCTCGAGCGTGATCGCAACGTTCGTCGTCGAGCCTGAACGCCAGCGCAGCAACTTGAGCGTCGCGGGGCTGTTGGTCTCCGCAGCCGCAATGGCGCCAGCCAGCGCCCAATAGGCGTCAGAGGAGAAGGCAACCGGGTCTGCGCCGGTGCCGTCCGCACCGAGAATCACATCGTTCACGGCCATGACGGGCTCTGCCGGTGACCATTGGTCCACGGCCGTCACCAGAATCTGGCGGCTGGCCGATGTGTCAATTTTATCGTGATAGAGCCACCCGCGCATACCGGTCGGACCGAGGTTGAGAGTCTGTGTTGACGTCGGCACCCCCCCCGCTGTCAAATCGGGAACCTGAGCCCATGCTTGTCCAGAAGACAGGCAGACAAGGAGAAAAACAAGCTTGGCAGTGATGCGGAAACTGCGCAGCAGATTGCCTCCACCAGCAGCTATGGTATGAAAAATCGTCATATGATTTTTTCCTTTCTTGCCACCGTAACGAATGTCAACTAGTCGTGCGATGTACCTAATATACCACCGTATGCCCGAAACCAACGATTTAATATATAGACAATAATACATAAGATTTTCGGACACCTGAATAAGGCCACAATAAGAACATCTTCTTTTTGAGGCACTTGCAGAACCCCTCGTGGTTTCCGCTTGAAGCCGGAAACCACGAGGGGTTCTGCAAGGGAAAATGGCGGATGCTGCGCACGTGAGGGGTTTTGGCCAGCCTGATGGGCTGGAATCACCATTTTTGAGCAGGCT
>CAZOXS010000075.1:0-3819 GCA_964583785.1 uncultured Victivallales bacterium | reverse complement strand
GTTGGGAATCCTTTTCCTGGCTGAGACGCGCCACTTCAGTTGTTTTTCAGACTCCCTTGAGATGTTTCAAGAGCAGATTCGGATGGAAAGAAACCGGGCCTGTGTTTTTGCCTGGTGTATTGGCAACGAGGAGGCAATAGGTGCCCAGCCGCAGGCCAAAGAAGTTGTGCGCAAGATGAAGAGGGTTATGCGATCGCTGGATATCCAGTCGCGACCCGTAACGATGGGTTTGAGCGGCAAGCACATGGGGCTTTACACAGCCACCAGGGGCATGTCGGGGGCTATGCCTGCGCTTGACGTCGTCGGCTTCAATTATGACTCCATGAGCTTAAGAAGCGCTGAACTGCCACAGCCGATCTTTTCATCAGAATCCGTCAGCATGGTGGCGACGAGGGGTGAGTACGAAACCGACCCTGATAAAGGAACTGTCGCGTCTTATGACCGAAAAGGTGTTCGCTGGGGGCAGTCGGGTGAAGAGCTTATGGATATCCTGATGAATAATCCACATGTAGCAGGGACCTTCGTATGGGCGGGATTTGATTATCACGGCGAACCGACGCCTTATGAATGGCCCAACGTGTCGTCCAACTTTGGCCTTTTTGATATTTGCGGCTTCAGGAAGGATCTGAGCTATTTCTTTGAAGCCTGGTGGAGTAAAAATGATGTCCTGCACATTTTTCCGCACTGGAGCTGGAAAGGGGCGTCAAAGGAAGTGATCGATGTATGGGTTTACAGCAATTTTGAAGAGATTGAGTTGATCCTGAATCATCGTTCCCTGGGGCGCAAGGTGATGCCGCGCTTCAAGCATGTGGAGTGGAACGTACCTTTTGAAGAAGGAGAGCTGACGGCGGTTGGATATCGGGGCGGGGCACCGGTGCAGCGTCATGCAATAAAGACGGCAGGTCCTGAGAAGAGCATGATTGTTAGCACCAGCAAGACCGAATGTGCCGCAGATGGACAGGATGTCGTCGTTTTGGACGTTTCTATCGTGGATGCTGAAGGCAATCCTTGTCCCCATGCAGAGAGCAGCCTGGCGATTGAGATTGAGGGGCCGGGGCAACTGATCGGATCGCACAATGGCAATCCGCGCAGTCACGAGCCTGCTAAGCTTCCGTTCCGAAAAGCATTTCACGGCCATGCCCAGTTCCTTATCCAGTTTGCTCTTCAGGCTGGGCTTATTAACGTGCGTGTGACCTCCCCGGGTCTCAATGAAGCGGCTGTGGTTCTCATATCCAGGCCGTGTGATAAGCCATGGGGTATTGTGCCGTCTGAAGTGAAGGATCCCCGGCAGGGGTGCTTTTACCCAAAGGGATCTCTTCCGGGGCAGTCTATCGATGCAAAGGCAGCCTGGTCGCTTGAAGACATGTACAGAAAGACTGCTGGATACGAATTAGGCATGACGCATTAAGTCACAATAATTGCGCAATTAGATACACGCGATACGATGAGGATCTATGTTATTGTAACAATGCAGAAATGTGGGGACAGCATGTTCGCGTCTGTGTTTTACAATGTAAGCAGGGGGGGTACAATGTTTACGACTTTTGCTGTTGTCTCTTGCCGGTCAAGGGAAAAAATGAACTTGCTTTACCGGGCGATTATTTGCGCGTTTGCGTGGATGGCCTTTTCTGCGATGGGTGCAGATATCTATTGGGATACGGACACAGCGGCGCCGCTTGTCGGTAGCTCGTCCACGTTGAATCTTAACGGAACCTATTTCTCTACGTCGCCATCAGGCAATACGGCGCTGACTGCCGGCAGCCCCGGTGACAGATGGTTTTTCCAGACTGACACCGTTAAGGCTTATACAACCAGTGTCGATGTTGCCCAGACAATAGATTCCATAATGGTCTCCAACGGAAACCACGTTACCATGACGACAGCCTCCCCGTCGCTGACCTGTACGAACCTTATATCTATTCAAGACGGAAGCAGCCTGACGTTCCATCATTCAGCTAATAATCGGAGAGTATTGGCTGATTCGAGAAATACTGGTGGTTTGCCTTCTGTTGTGCTGGGGGCAGGAGCAAACACAATGACTATCGGCGGGGGTTCCACCAGCGGATACTGGCTGAACAGCCTGACTGGCGATGCTGATGATCGTTGCGGTGCCACGGATAACACTATGTATGTTATTTTAATGCAGGCCTCCACCTTTCGTGGGCAAATGTTTGGGGCATGGCGCCTTAATCCTAGAGCTATGCTGACATTGACTGCTGACAACGATGATTTTACGGGTTCGATCGAGTCAGGAAGTGTCACGCTTGGAGACGGTAGTACGAGTGGATCCATTGGCAGTGCGAGCATGACTTTGTCCGGGACGTTGCGGATTAACCGTTCCGATGATTATATTTTCGCCAATACGATCGGGGTTGCGGCAAACAATAAGACTATTGATATTGCAAACAAAGGGACAGGTTATGTCACGCTGCTTACAGACTTGGAGGCTGGTCTTTTGCTTTTTTCGGACGGCAGCGGAACTGTGCGGGGTGACGTGACGGCAAAAGTCCGATTGTGGTTCAGTGGGACGGGAACATGGACTCTCGCCGGCACAAACATCAATGCTACTACCGGCGCAGAAGCGGTTCAGTTGAGAAATGCAGGAGCAAATCTGCAGATTGGGGACGGAGCCTGTTATTCAAAGGCCACTTTTAGCAATAACTTCTCGATGGCGAGTGGTTCCTCTCTGATTATGGATATCACCGCAGGCGCGCAGTTGACGGTGATCAGTAACCTGGTAGCGGGAACGGGGCGCAATCTTGTCATCATCGGTGAAGGACAGGAAGATCCGGTTATCACGTATTCCAACTCTCTGACTGCATTCGAGAATGTAGTCTACAATGGTGAGACCAATACCTGGGCTGCAGCTCAGCAGTCTAGGGGGCTAGGCGGCAAAACCCAGATGCGGGTTGAGAGCAACGCCATACACATAGATCCGTGGCCCCCTGCCGGTACCGTACTCATCGTCGAATAGTCTGGAGGCACCATGCAAATACCAGGACATACATTAGAAAACAATCGCCGTGTCTGCTCCGTCGCCAGCGTGTCGGTCGTAGCGCATAGCGCGAAGGTGGCACAGCGAAAATAGGAGGCAGAGCACGGTGTGGATATGTGGTAGGAGACGAGGATCGTGAAGATAATGGAGTTGATCCTCTATAGTTAGGCAAATGTGTAGGAGGGTGAAGAGATCATGAAGCATATGGAAATGTGTCTGTTGTCTGTCGCGCTGTTGGCGGTTGTGGGTGTGATGACTGCGAGTGCCGGCTGGGTCATCTACGAGTCGTTTGACCAGACAGGGCTTCTACCTGGGCAGGCTGGTGGAAACGGGCTGGTCGGCAACTGGACGCTTTACAGAACGGGGAATCTGTTTACGAATGTCGTCGGGAGCCTAAGTGTCCCCTCGGTCCCGACCCGTGGCAACAGGCTTGAAACCCGCACCGCTGCTGGTGACATTCCTAGTGGCGGGCAGCAAGGGCTCAAGATCAGTGTCGCTCCTACACTCAGCAGCGCCGGACTGATGGCTGACGGCGCAACGCTATGGTTCAGTTTTATTGTGAAGGGACAAGCTAGCAATCAGCACTTTTTCCTGGCGATTGGAAACACCACACAACAGTATCTAAGTTGGTCCGATAGTGGCGATGGGATTGGCGTTCGCCTGGACAATGCCTGCAAAGTCATGGCAGCAATCTACACGGGCGACACCGGAGCTTACAGTTTACTCGAGAGTACCTACACGACTGGTGACGAGTATTTCGTGGTCGGCAAGATTGAGTGGGGTTCGAGTTCCGACACGATCACTGTCTATACACCAGACACAGC
>CAZOXS010000074.1:0-7846 GCA_964583785.1 uncultured Victivallales bacterium | reverse complement strand
GAAACGACATCGCCTACTTCTTCTACATCGGCGGAAACGACTCGGCGGAAACGGTTCACATCATCAACGAACAAGCCCGCAAGGCGGCCTATCCGCTGCGTGGCTTCCATATTCCGAAGACCATCGACAACGACCTGCGCGAGAACGACCATACCCCCGGCTTCGGCAGTGCCGCCCGATTCGTGGCCTGCGCCTTCATGGGCGACGATCTGGACAACCGCGCGCTGGGCGGGGTGAAGATCAACATCGTGATGGGCCGCCACGCCGGCTTCCTGACGGCGGCCGCCGCCCTGGCCCGGACCGCCCCCGACGACGGCCCGCACCTGATCTACCTGCCCGAGCGGCCGTTCAGCCTGGATCGTTTCGCCGCCGACGTGCAGGCGGTCTACGACAAGCTGGGGCGCTGCGTGGTCGCCGTCTCCGAAGGCATTGCGGACGAGAACGGCAAGGCCATCGCCGCCGCGTTCAGCAAGGAAGTCGACTCGCATGGCAACGCGCAGCTCAGCGGCACCGGCGCGCTCGGCGATTTCCTGGCGGCTGAGCTCAAGGCGCGCACCGCGATCAAACGCGTCCGGGCCGATACGTTCGGTTACCTCCAGCGCTCATTCCCCGGCATTGCCTCCAAGACGGATGCCGCCGAGGCGCGTGCCGTCGGAGCGGAAGCCGTGAGAACGGCTGTCAGCGGCATCGCGAGCGGGTCGATCGCCATCCGGCGCGCCAAGGGGTCCGCGTACGCCGTCAGCTTCAAATGCGTCCCGCTGAAAAACGTCGCCCGCGAGACGCGCGAGATGCCCGCCGCCTACATCAACAAGGCCGGCAACAACGTCACCAAGGCCTTTATCGACTACGCCGCCCCGATCGTCGGCCCGCTGCCGAAGATCACGCGCTTCAGGATATGACGGCCCGCCTCAGCGCACGTCGGGGCTGGCAGCCCCGCCCTACCCGCCCGGCTGACTCGCGCGGGAAGCCGCACTATGCGTAGACCAGCCATGCCGTTGCCCGGCAGTACCGGTCCGCTGTAAAGCGGACCCAGTGGGCACTGAAGGCTTCCGGGAATACGTGCGTGAAGTCATGTCCTGCCCGCAAAGCGAAGCGCTGGCAGGCATGCCAACCGCTCTGGTGGTCAACATTGACTTCCATCGTCACCGTCACGTCCCGATCCGCCTTGAGCGTCAGCGTCTTGCGGTCGTACCCCGTCATCAGGTAGGCATCCGACGCCACACCGGCTTCGACAGCCGACTCCTTCCACGGGCCGCCCGTGCCCACCGGCTTGCCGAATTGCCAGAGGTCATCAATCGCCCCGCACCAGATGGTGCCACCGTTGGCACCGCGAAACACATGACCGTCCACACCGGCATTCTCGGCAACGCCCGACATCACCAGCAGCCCCTGCCAGGTGCAATAATCGTGGATCTGCTTGCTGTGACTGGCCACCGGACGCATGCGCTCCCAATCCGGATGCTCTTCGTAGCCGGACCGCGGAATCTCGTAGAAGGAACCGTGGATATTGGCCAGATTCCGTTCGGATTCCACTTCCCGCACCGCACGCGGCCAGCCGAAGCCGAACGGCTTGTCAAAGGCCGCATAACCTTTCGGCAGCCGATAGCGCACCAGCCCGTCTGTCACGATAACCGACGCGGCATCCACATCGAAAACCGTCTTGATCGCCAATTGCTCGGCTAGCACCTCGTTGCGACCGACACCCTCAAAACCGAATTCGCGCGACACCTGGTAACTGGACTTGTCATCGCGGCCGACAATCTCCAGCCCCCGTGTTTCGCGTGCCGGATACAGAAGACCCTCGACACATTCCTGACCAACCTCTGACAACCCTGCGAACAACGTCTTGTCCCCGACCTGAAGGTGGGCATCCGTGCCGTGCAGATAAGCGGTCGCCCTGCAATCGCGGTCTGCCGAGATCCGAATCCATTCGGATTTCAGGTCCAACGGCATAATCAGGGAGGCGTAGGCGCCAACCTCGATCACTTGCCAAGGCTGCCAATCCTCCTTCCCGTCGGGGTCAATCTGCAGGGTCATGCGGACCGCAGGCGTGGCGACCAGATGCAGAACGCGCCGGTCGAAGCCGACCACAAGCAGCGGATCCGACCATACAGCGGCCTTGACCTCATCATCGACCCATGGCCCGCCATAACCGCTGCGCGGACCCCATTTCGCGAGATCCTCGAACTGGCCGAACCAAAGATTGCTCTGTGGCTGGCCGCAATGCTTGTGCCCCATGACGGAAGCCTCATCGGTCGCCAGTACCAGGCGGCCTTCCCATTCGCAGAAGTCCGGGATGTAACGCATGTGACTGCTGATCGGCGCGAGTCCGGCGGTGTCTGCCGCCGAGAAGGTTTTTGGAAACCGGTAGAACATGCCATGCATATCCATCATCATGCGGCCGCCGCCGATCTCGCGAATGCGCGGCCACTCGGTGAACCAGCCATGCTTCGGGTCGTTGTTGTGCGCCGCCTTGGGCAGCAGGAACGTATGCCATTTGCCCTTGTCGAGCAACTTCAGGCGCAGTGATCGCCGATCCCAGCCGATCGACCACAGCGGAGCCGCATCATCCGGCGCACCGTATATCCCGTCGGGACCAGTCACCTCGGTATACTGCCGACGCTCGATCATCTCCCAGGTCTTACCATCCCACTGCGCCAGCACCCCCGCGTTTTCCGTATCCGGGGGCAAATCCTCGACCTGGAAATACTTTGCCGCCTCATGGACGCCATGCTCGCCGTTGTTGGACATCACCAGACGCCCCTGCGTTGTGTACGCGCCCTTGGCATGCCAGCCGGGAACCGACTTCTTGAAAAGCAACTTCACTTCGAGGCTGAACACATCGGCCTCATAGATCATGCCTTCCATATCGACGTAATAAACCATACTTTCGGGCTTCTCGAGGTGACGGGCAATCGCCGTGATGCGCCCCGGCATCGTTTTCGGGGAAATCACCCGCACCTTGCCGTCGGCATCAATCAGGTACGGCCCGATCAGGAGCTGCTGCGACTCCCGGTGGATCATGCGACCGGCCGACGTGCCGCCCACGCTCTCGGGATGGATCGTCTGGCGCATATCCGGCCCTATCGAATATAACTTGTGGGAACTTCCTTCGGGCAGATGCGCACCGTAGGTGATCATATACAGACGGCAGCCCCATGGCACCACCGCACCGATCCCCGACTCATCAAGCTTAAAGGACTCGCCGGGCTCAACCGTATAGGCGCACAGGTGCGGATAAACACCGCTGATCTGTAAAGGCTGCTTCCCTGTAGTTTTCGTTTTCTCCAGACTCATATCGATTCCCCCTCTGTTTGATGCTCACTTTAGACGACGTCATAATGCCGTTGAATGGCCGCATCATGAACGGATCCCGCCGCAGGCACAATAAAACGCGCTTGTCTTATTGGTATGGTTACTTGTATTATTTAATCATCAGGGCGGGAGAGTAAAATACACATGGAGACAAGGGATGCAAACTGACTCCTCAAACTACCGTATGCTTTACCGCGACTGGCTCACGCTTTCGACGCACCTGATCTGGTGCTATGACCATGCGGTTCTGGCATCACGGGATTCACCGGAGATCCTGAGCAATACCGACGAAGGACCGATCCGGGCCTGGCTGGTACGGTCGGGCTGGATCGAGATACGGCAGCACAATCGGCGTCTACGGGCCGAACCGGGGCAATGGCTGTTGCTCGACAGCACGCCGCACACCCGTTCGATCTTGCGCGGGACCCGGATTCTCTCGGTTGCATTTGAAGCCACATGGCCGGACGGCGCGAGCCTGTTTGATCAAGGTCTGCCGCTAGTTGTGAACGCGGAACACTATCCGAACCTGGAAAACCGATTGCGCAAGGTGGCCGGTATCATGAACATCCCGGAAGGCGCATACGATATCCGCGAGCAACCGATGGACTACCGGACCGTCCTGCGGCTTGAGCGCGATTTCAGCCACTGGCTGCTGGCACTGCTGGACGTGCTGGTCGATCACCAGGTCATCCCGTGCGGTCACTTCAGTATTGACCAACGCGTGATGAAGGCGGTCCGGTTGCTGGACGCCCACCCGCTGGGCAAGCCCCTGGACCTGAATGCCCTGGCAGCAGCGACCGGACTCAGCCAGGTGCACCTCACCCGGCTGTTTGCTGCGGATCTGAACTCAAACCCCCGCCAGTATTTCGACAACCGCCGCCTCGAACAGGCGCGATGCCGTCTCCGCGTTTCGGGTGCCCGCATCAAGGAAGTGGCCTACAGCCTGGGGTTCCACGATCTCTCGCACTTCTCCAAATGGTTCAAGAATGCCTGCGGTACCACACCGCGGGCATATAACCAGAAACGCCGGACAGGACGGCGCTGAAATCACAAATGCGGGCTGGCGGCATACCCGCACTTGCGTTATACTGGAGGTGTAGGAAAGGAGATTGCCTAATGAAAACCTCGCTGCCATTGATTGCCGTCCTGCTGTTCCTGGCCGGAAGTGCTAAGGCAGATGCGTGGGAAGACACCGTGCGCGGGGGCTTGTGGGGGGCCGCTGCCGGAGTGCTGGTCTCGGAGTTGAGCGACGATTACGACGCCCGCTATACCATTCCGTTCTTCACGAGCATCGGGGCACTTACGGGCTATGCCCTAAACAAGAACCGCGATGCCTACTATCTGCCCTATCTGGCGCTGCCCTACGCCTGGTACAGCCACCGCCCCTTTTACGGCTACCGCCGCCCGGCGTACGGCTACTACCGGGAACCGCCGCCGCGACGCGGCACGCGCAAACCGTCGCCGCCCCAGCCCAAAGCCATCGATCGCCATCCCGGTGTCACGCTGATCCCGGTGCCGATCACCCTGCGCAACGGCACCGTCATCCCCATCCATATTCTCAAGCTGGGCGAGCGTTTTACCGGCCCACAGGGGGAACCCTACGAAACCCTGCCGGATGCCGCGACCCTGCAGCGCCGCTATGCGCCGTAACACACGGTTTCAGCGCGGGAAACGGGCGCGGTAGTGCGAGGGCGGGACGCCGGTGAGGCGGCGGAAGCAGCGCGAGAAATAGAGAGGATCCTCGAACCCGGTGCGCAGCGCGACCTCCGCCACTGTCAAATCCGTTTCCACAAGCAGACGCCGCGCTTCCCGCATGCGCAGCTTCATCACATAGCGCGCTGGCGGCTCGTGTACGTAGCGGTTCCAATAGCGGCGAAACGTGGCGGCGGATAACCCGTATCGCCGCGCGAGGGCATCAAAGTCGTGCTGGTCGAACAACCGCTCGCGCACATCCTGACGGATGCGGCGGATGATCTGCTCCTCACGTCCGGCAGGCGGACGATTCTCCCCCAGTCTCGTCTCGACCAGCAGCCGCTCGCAACAGCGGTCAATCCGATCGGCAAAACCGTCATGCGGCAGAGCCCTGACTAATTCAAGCAAGTTAGCAAACTGTTCCAGCACCTGCGAATCACGGCGAATCGGCCACCATGGCTTGTGGATTTGCGCTAAATTCCGGCGCTCTAACTCCGCCAGCGTACCAGCATCGTAGATCATGTACAGCTCCTCCCAGGAGCCTCCCGGCATCGGCCCGTAATCCATCGGTTCGCCCGGCCACTGCGTGATCACACAAGGACCCTCTATCTCGAAACGCTCACCCCGGAAATGGTAAAGTCCCCGCCCCGATACAATCAGCGAGAAATTAAGCGTTCGGAACATATGCCCGACATGATGTTGCTTGCTGAGCTCATAGCCGAAACTCAGCACCGGCAAGCCCGTCGGATAGCGGCGCGGCATCGGTGCTGTATGTATGAAAAAATTATCCATGTTTTAGAACGATATATCCATTTCCTTTTGTATTGCCTGCGACTATCTTGAAAAAAACAGGATTCCGCAAGTGATTTCGACTGTCGAGACGGCAGTGACTTGACGGATACGAAAAACAAAGGGAACACAGAACCATGGCAAAGACAGCAAACAAGGTCTCTGGCAGCAAAACGAACAACAAAGCCGCCCTGATCGTATGGGGAGGATGGGATGGGCACACCCCGAAAGCCTGCGCGGATCTCTTCGCCCCCTGGTTAAAGTCAAAGGGCTTCCGCGTTGTGGTTTCCGACACGCTCGACATCTACACCAACAAGCGCAAGATGAAGAACTTCAACCTGATCGTGCCGATCTGGACGATGGGCGAAATCACCAATGAACAGTGGAAGGGCCTGCGCGATGCCGTCCTGGCCGGTGCAGGCCTCGCCGGCTGGCATGGCGGTATGTGCGATTCGTTCCGCAAGAACACGGATTACCAGTTCATGACCGGCGGGCAGTGGGTGGCCCATCCCGGCGGTATCATCCCGCACCGCATCAACATCACCGCACCGGACGACCCGATCGTCAAGGGACTGACGGATTTCGACATGGTCTCCGAGCAGTACCTCATGCACACCGACCCGTCCAACGAGACCCTGGCCACCACGACCTTCAGCGGCAAGCACGGCAACTGCCCCTGGATCAAGGGAACGGTCATGCCCTACGTCTGGAAGCGCACCTACGGCAAGGGACGCGTCTTCTACACGGCGCTGGGCCACGTCGCCGACGACTTCAAGGTTCCCGAGACAATGGAGATCGTCAAGCGCGGCATTCAGTGGGCCGCCCGTGAACGGATCAAACCGGAATACGTCTCGGCCTGACCCCACCCCTCCTGATCGTAATCGTAATCATAATCATAACCGAAAGGAATCCGCACCATGGACCCCATCAAGATCGGCATTGTCGGCTGCGGCAACATCAGCGGCATCTACTTCAAGAACCTCTGCACGGTATTCAGCAACGTAAGCGTCAAGTCCTGCGCGGATCTCGATCCTGAGCGCACGGCGGCCAAGATCAAGGAATATCCCGAGGTGCAGGCCTGCACACTCGAGGCCATGCTGGCCGACCCGGAAATCAAGATCATCGTCAACCTGACCACGCCGCAGGGGCACTTCCCGGTCGCCATGCAGGCGGTTGCCGCCGGCAAGCATGTCTACAGCGAGAAGCCGCTGACCCTGACGCGCGACGAGGGGAAAACGCTGCTGGCCGCCGCCGCCAAGGCGGGCGTGATGGTCGGCAACGCCCCCGATACGTTCCTCGGGGCGGGCATCCAGACCTGCCGTCGCCTGATCGAGGACGGGTTGATCGGCACGCCGATCGGTGCGCAGGCGTTCATGCTGTGCCCCGGCCACGAAGGCTGGCATCCGGATCCGGAGTTCTATTACAAGAAGGGCGGCGGCCCGATGTTCGATATGGGGCCCTATTACCTCACGGCATTGGTTTCCCTGCTCGGGCCCGTGAAGCGGGTTACGGGGTCTGTTCGCATCTCCTTCCCGCAGCGGACGATTGGCAGCGAAAAGAAGCGTGGCCAGATCATCGACGTGGAAGTCCCCACCCATGTGACCGGCATCATGGATTTCGCGAATGGCGCGATCGGCACGATTGTGACCAGCTTTGACTCGTGGGGATCCCAGACGCCGCGCATCGAGATCTTCGGTTCGCTGGGAACCCTGTCGGTTCCCGACCCGAACACGTTCGGCGGTCCGGTCAAGGTCAAGCTCAAAGGCGAGAAAGAGTGGAAGGAATTGCCGCTGACCTGCGGGTTCAACGCGAACGGACGCGGGATCGGGCCCTCCGACATGGCCGACGCCATCCGCACCGGCCGCACGCACCGTGCCAACGGCGCTTTGGCCTACCATGTGCTCGACTTGATGCACGCCTTCCACGATGCTTCGGATAAGGGCACGCATGTCGCGATCGAAAGCACCTGCGAGAAACCGGCACTGATGCCGGAAGGCCTCTTTGAAGGGAACTGGTAGGCGTTTTGGGGAAAGCATTATCGAATGATGAG
>CAZOXS010000073.1:0-4625 GCA_964583785.1 uncultured Victivallales bacterium | reverse complement strand
CGGGACGGCCGGCCTGCGCGGCCTGCTGACCGCTGGCGGCGTCGCGGATGCCACGTTCGTCTGGGGTGACGAGGATGGCCTGACCGGGAGCACCAACAACTGGGACCATGCTGCCACCCTCGGGGAAGTGGCGCAAGGCACAGTGTTCACCAATACGGTTTCAAATCTGCTCTACGGGGTGGAGTACCACTACCGTGTCTACGTCACCAATGCCATCAATGCGGCCTGGTCGTCCTCGACCAACTTCACGACGACGTTGCCCGCAGGCGTGAATATCGCGAATCAGCCGGTAGCCAATGTGGGGACAACGGCAGCGGACTTGCAGGGTGCGCTCAATGCCACGCAGTCGGTATTCACGGTGTATGCATTCTGGAGCACGAACAATAACCTGACCGCTTCCGACTGGACGAACGATACCAGCAAGCTTACGGCAGAAGTCGGCACCTACACGAATGTGGTAGGCGAGGCCTTGGTCGTTCCTGCATCTGGTCTGGATACCGTGACCACCTACTACTACACGTTTATGGCCAGTAATGTTGTTGGCGAGATCTGGGCCACGCCTAATGCGAGTTTCTCGACGGTCGATGCCCCGGCTGTGACTGCCACGGGGGCGACGTCGACAGGCGTAGGAAGCGTCTCACTCGGAGGAAATCTGACGGCTGGTTATTTTGCGGATGCAACCCTAGTGTGGAGCACGACGCACAGTGGAACCGGCAGCACCCAGGATTGGGCGAATATTGTGCCGTTGGGTGTTGTCACACAGGGCATCGCCTTTGCGGCACCGGCGTCGGGGCTGCTGTATGGCGTGGATTATTATTACCGCGTCTATGTCACGAATGAAGCCAATACAGCTTGGTCCTCAGAGGTCGCGTTCATGGCGGCCATCCCGGAATCGAGCGGATCGCTGCTCGTGGGAGCCGAGCCGACCTCTGCCGCGAACATCGGAGCATTTACGGCCGATTTGCAAGGGACGCTGAATGCCACGCAGTCGGTATTCTCCGTTATAGCCTATTGGAGCACAACGAACCATCTCACGTCCGCCGCCTGGGTGGCCGACACAAACAAGGGCAGCAGTGCTGCGCTGGGTCCATTCACGAATGTGACGGGACAAGCCGTCAGCCTGGCGGCGAGCGGACTACAGCAAGGTCAAACGTATTATTACACGTTGGTTGCAAGTAATTCCGTCACGAATGTATGGGCGGAATCATCAAATGCCAGCTTCGCGACGCAAGGTGCACCGACTGTCGATCTTGCCGGTGGGGCGATTAATGTGACGCCTGCTTCGGCAACGCTGCGCGGTGTGTTGACGGTTGGTGGTGTGGCGGACGGCTTCTTTGCCTGGGGAGATAACCAGCCTGCCGGGGCTGATGTGATGGGGAATTGGGATACGGTTATCCCGATGGGTCAGATTCATCAGGGGATCACGTTCTCGCAAGAGATAGCGGGTCTTGATGCGCCGCAGCTCTATCACTACCGCGTTTTTGCCACGAACCCATTCGGCACAAATTACTCTGACGTATCGAGCTTCTCCACGCCCGATCTGCTGAACATCATGACGGCAGTAGCGGGTGCGCCGAATAGTTGGAACACGGCGGCCAACTGGTCGCGCGGGATCGTTCCCGCTGGAACAGACTGGCCGGTCATCAACACTAACCTGGCCGCACAAATCGATGCCGGTGCCGTGCTTTATTCCGGTGGCCTGCAATTGCGGGCTGGTGCCTCCCTGCAGATATTGAACAGGACAACAGCAGAACTCGCACTAGGCACGAATACCATCACGATGTTCGAGGGTTCGAGCATCAAGATAGACCGCGATCTGGCGACCTACACGTACCCGGCCATCCGACTGCTGGGGAATGCCACATTGGATCTGGGCGGGAGTACCACAAAAATCCGTCGGTTCTCGAAACCGATCACGGGTGCCTATACCTTGCGCATGATCGGCAACAACACGCACAGTGCTGAATTGAATGCGGCCAATACGTATACGAACTTCGTGGCCGATGCCGGCGGACGTTACATCATCAAGGCCAACGCGGCAGGCTCGCTCGGTCTGGGCGATGTCACGATCAACAAGGTGGCGGACGGGAACGATTTAAGCGGCGTGCTGGAGGTGAATGCAACGGGCGTCATGTCCACGAATGCCACCCTGTCGCTCAACGGCAAGGGCTGGAATAGCACGACCGGCGGCACGGCACCTTATCCCGAGACGGCCTACCCGTTGCATTTGAACACCGATATGACCGTAAGGCGTCTCTTCGTGAACGGATACCAGGCGAAGGCGGGCACCTACACATCCACGGCGAGCTTTGTAGGCGGCAGCGGGACGCTGACGGTGCTCGAAAGTCCGAGTGTTGCCTCGGTGTCGCTGATTTCATTCGTGGATGATGTCAATGGCGGCCCGATCTGGGAGAGCCTGCGCAAGGTCAACTATACGCTGACGTTTGATGTGGATGTCGACGAAAGCACGGTCACGACGAATGACGTCGGCAATGCCGGCGGTGCCACAATCACGTTTGGTGCTCTAACCAAGCTCACGACACATCCGGCACCGGCGGTGTTCACCCTAGAGGTGATTCCGACATCGGCAGGCACGCTGCAATTGGAGGTCAAGAGTGGTGAAGTGATCCAGGATGTGTATGGCAACACACTGTCAGTTCCGGAGCAGGACGATACAACCATCACGATCAACGCGGGCATGGCCACGCTCATCGACGAGGATTTCCAGACGCCGTTGTATGCAAACGGGACAGCAAACCCTGCCTTTGCAGGCTGGACGCTCAGCAGTACGACGCAGATTAAGGCACGCAATGCGGCGGCGCAGGCCGATGTCCCTGGGAGCCAAAGCCTGACGAATCAGGTTTTGCATTTCGAGTACGTGAGCTGGGCGCGCCGCAATATTCAGCATTACTGGGAAACCAATGATGTATATCTGCTGTCGGTCAATGTGGCTCCTCAGAACTATAATATTGCCGTACCGCGGTATTTCGCGGTCAAGCTGCAGCAGCAGGACGGCACGGAAGTCTGGAATTCCGGGGCGGTTACGATTCCGTTGTACGATAACTTCGGACGGGTCGATCCTTGGCCAGAGTCATTGACATACACATTCCGGGTCGATGCCGCCGATTTTGCAACGGGCACGGAAGGCGAGTTGCTGCGCTTTGAGATCACGGACCAGGCAGTCAATGCTAACCGCGGCATTTTCATCGACAACATCTCGCTATTGTTGCGGTATGCCTCTGCGTTCCCGGTGCTATCCTCGACGGTGCCGGTTGATGATGCGGTGGGTGTGACGCTGGGTAGCAACCTACAGGCGACCTTCAGCGCGAATATGGCGATTGGCAGTGGGAACATCACGCTTCGTAATGTGACCGATGGGACGGATACGGTGATATCAGTCACGGATGCCGCACACGTTTCCGTGGCGGGTGCTGTGCTGACGATCGTGCCGCCTGCGGACTTGCTGGGCTCCAAGGATTACGCTGTGTTGATTGATTCCGGGGCGCTTACGGTGTCTGGCGACGCGCTGTTGACATTCAAGGGAATCAGCGATGCGAACACCTGGAATTTCACGACGACCGCCAATGCGCCCGGCTATTGGACGGGAACCGTTGATAAGGAATTCACGCGCGGCCTCAACTGGAGCACGGATGCCATGCCGGTTGGGCAGATTGCTACGATCACCAATGGAATCGGCGCGGGTCTCGGGCCTATTATCACGAATACGATTTTGACCGATCGCCAGCCCTCCGCCGTGCATATCGGCGATGGTGCCAGCGGGCAGGTGATCGTCTCGACGAACGGTGTATGGAATCCGTTGAGCGTGCAGCTCGGATTGGCTGGCGGTACCGGTAAGCTAGTTCTTGATGGCGATGCAGATGTGCATGCGGCCATCCTGCGCTTGGTCGGCGCGAATGCGACCGTTGAGCTCAGCGGTACCGCGACGCTCGTGACGGATGATATCGGGACGATCGACGCGGGCTCGTATGTGACGCTCGACGGCCTCGCTACCTTGCGATTGCCCGGCGATCAGACTAGTTTGGTCAATAATACCGATAACAGCGGTTCTGTTCGCGCAACCGATTTCGTTGGTAGCGGGGATCGTATCCAAGCTGTATATGATGGCAGTACCTGGACCGATTTCACGGTTGTCGGGCCTCCACAAGTGGATGCAGACATCGGCGCATCGGCACTTGGCATTGGTACGGCCACCCTTAACGGGACCGTCATTACCGCTGGCCGCGTGGCATTACAAGATGTGAGCATCTACCTTGGTGCTGCGGATGGCGGAACCAACCCCGCCAACTGGGACACGAATATTGTGTTCTCGGTCGGCGTCATCACCGAGGGCGTGGCCTTCTCAACGAACCTTACGGGTCTGCTCTATGGCATCCAATACAACTACCGTGTCTTTGCCTCGAATGCGTATGGAACGGTCTGGTCGGATCCGGTAGAAACCTTCCAGACGCTGGCTCCGGTCGTTGGTGTTACCAACACAGCGGCAGCCAATATCCTGACGACAACGGCGGACCTACAGGGCACGCTGGATGCACCTGAGTCGGTCTTCACCGTTACGGCGTACTGGAGTACCAACAATAACGCCGATGCGACAGCCTGGACAAATG
>CAZOXS010000072.1:0-5109 GCA_964583785.1 uncultured Victivallales bacterium | reverse complement strand
ATGCCCGCCCCAAACACATTTTGTACCATCATCACCGCAGATTATCTCTGTTATGCACAAACCATTTATGAATCGCTACATAACAACAAATCTACGGCACATTTTCACGTGTTGGTGGTGGACAAACTCACGAGCGCAGACTTAGACAAAAATATTTTCATAGATGCGTTAATCGACATTCAAAAACAATTTCCGGCAGATTACGCAAGTATCCAAAAATACGAATCGGACCTAGCCAGCAATTTTCGGTGGGCACTCAAACCACTTTACCTGAAGTATCTTTTGACGCATCTCGGCTATGACAAAGCCATTTTTATAGACCCCGATACTTTTTTCTACGAAGACCCGCAGTTTTTGTTTGACGGGCTCGATGTTTCTGAAGTAATACTCACGCCACATTGGCGTTCCAAAAGCCCAAAACAAGATGCGACCAATTTTGATTTGCTCTTTACAGGAGGATTATTTAATGCGGGTTTTTTTGGCTGCAATCGGCAGGCTGTCGATATTTTAGACTGGTGGTTGTCTGTTTGCTCCTACCGTATGGAAAAAGCCAATGGTTTTTATGTTGACCAAGCCTACCTCAACCTGATGCCCGTATATTTTGCTGACCGTGTGGGTATTGTCAATCACAAAGGCTGCAACGTATCCAACTGGAACAGAGTGGAATGCAAGCGAACCTTGGTTGATGGAAAAATACTCATCAATGAAGCATTTCCCATCGTCTTTATTCATTTTACCCAAGCCACCATAAATTATATTGTTTCCGGAGAAGATTTGCTTCTAAAGCCGCACTTGGAAAGCTACCTCAACACCTTGTCAAAATACAAACCGCAAACAAACATCAACACAAAAACCCCCGCGCCTGCGCCAAAAAATTGGAAAGCCAAAATAAAAGGACTTATAAAAGTAGGGCTTCCTATTTTGACACATTTTTAAAATATATTGAACGCCAAAACCATGCCTGCCAATCCGTTTGTCAATCCCAAACTTAAGCTCGAAAACATCGACCGATACGCCATCAGAAAATCGATTTTTGATGCGATAAACGGCAACTTAGTTTTTTTCTGTGGGGATTTGCTCGATGTCGGTTGTGGTAAAATGCCCTATAAAAATTTTTTAAAAAAGAATTCCCGGATTGATTCCTACACGGGCATAGATATCGAAACAGCCATAGTTTATGACGCCCACGTAAAACCCGATTTGTATTGGGACGGACAAAAGCTTCCCTTGCCGGATGCGTCTCATCAAACCGTTTTGCTCACAGAAGTTTTAGAACATTGCCCCGAACCGAAAACGGTGCTCGATGAAGTTTTTAGAGTGCTTGCAGACAGCGGGCATTTGTTTCTCACAGTTCCATTTTTGTGGCCGCTCCACGAAGTGCCGCACGATGCCTACCGATACACACCTTTTACCTTGGAAAGGCTTTTGAAACAAAGCGGGTTTTCACAAATAAACATACAGCCTTATGGCGGTTGGCACTTGTCTATGGCAGCCATGTTGGGACTTTGGTACAAGAGAGGTTTAAGCAATCTATTGCTGAAAAAAATCTTGGGAATGCCCGTTTTTTTTCTGGTCCGATTGCTCATCAAAAATGACCGAAAACCCCGAGCCTTTTCGGAAGGTCAGATGTGTTTGGGTTTTTGTGTAACTGCTGTCAAATGAAAAACGAATTACCACATATAGCCATACTTTCACCCAACAAAAACGCCTATTCCGAAACCTTTATTCAGGCACACAAATCGTTGTCAAACGTGCAGGTTTTTTACTATTTTGGAAGTACAGCCTATCCGCAGTTGGAAGGAGAAGGCTTGTTGCTGAAAGGCATTAAAAAGTTTGTGCTAAAAACCGTTTCTACCCTAAAAAAACAACCCAATGACGCGGCCGGAAAGCAAGCACTTCTACAATCTTGGAAGAAAAACAACATCCGGCTTGTGTTGGCAGAATACGGAAACAATGCTGCCGCACACATAGACATCATCAAAAAATCGGGCTTGCCTTTGGTGGTTCATTTTCACGGTTTGGATGCAAGTGTGCAAACGATTCTTGATGAAAATAAAGATTTGTACCCGGAGGTTTTTGCTTATGCCGCCAAGGTCATCGCTGTTTCGCAAGCGATGCATCAAAAACTGTTGGCGTTGGGCTGTCCGCCGGAGAAATTAGTTTATAATGTCTATGGCCCGCAAGAAGTTTTTTTTGAAGTAAAACCACATTTCAACCAAAAGCAATTTGTGGCAGCAGGAAGGTTTACCGAAAAAAAAGCTCCGTATTACACCCTTTTGGCTTTTAAAAAAGCGGTTGAAAAACATCCTGATGCCAAACTGATGATGGCGGGTGACGGTTATCTCCGTCCCATGTGCGAAAACTTAGTCAAATATCTCGGGATTGAAAAAAACGTTGAATTTGTGGGTATCGTATCGCCCGAACAATTCAAAAGTTTGATGACCGACTCTTTGGCTTTTGTGCAACATTCCATCATCGCCAAAAACGGCGACAGTGAGGGCACACCCTTGGCGGTTTTAGAATCGGGTGCTGCCGGACTTCCGGTGATTGCGACCAAGCACGCGGGCATATCCGATGTGGTGTTGCATGGCGAAACCGGTTTGCTTTGTAACGAACACGACGTGGATGCGATGGCAAAAAACATGTTACTCGTTTTGGATAATCCCCGGCAAGCTGCCCGGATGGGTGCAAACGCCCGTATCCGTATTCGCGAAAGTTTTTCAATGCAAAAACATTTGAAAGGCATCGAAGCAGTTATTGCCGAATGGGTTAGTTAAGATCTATTTTCGCGTCACATCGAGCGTCCGCCTGAATGACAAAGTCGGACAGGCAGTCGGTATTTGTCACATCGAGCGCAGTCGAGATGCTTTTTAAGGTAGCTCTCACTCCAAACCCGGTCTCGACTGCCTGCCCATCCGTTCAGGCGGGCGCTCGACCTGACATTTGTTATACTTGTAACGCTTGTCACTTCGAGTTTTTGCTTTTTGCGATAGCAAAAAGCAAAAGTATCGAGAAGTCACTTCGAGTTTTAGTTTTACAAGAACAAAATCAAAAGTGTTAAGAAGATGATAAGTTATTATCTTAGCGGCATTGAATTTTTACCTTGTGAATAAAAACAAACCTTTAGTTTCCATCATCATTCCCACCTACAACCGCGCCCACCTCATAGGTGAAACGCTCAATTCGGTCTTGGCGCAAACTTACTTGAATTGGGAATGCATCGTGGTGGACGACGGCTCTACAGATCAAACGAAGGAAGTTGTACAAGCTTATGCAGCGAAAGACACACGTTTTAAATATGTTCAAAGACCGGATGAACGATGCAAAGGAGCCAATGCCTGCCGGAATTACGGATTCGAAATCTGCAAGGGGATGTTTGTAAATTGGTTTGACGATGATGATGTGATGTTGCCGGAGTTTATTGAGAAAAAAACAGCAATTATAGTAAGAAATGAATTAGATGGGATTATTTCTAAAACAGCTTTATTTGACAGTGATTTGGACAAACTGTTTGGAAGAGAAAATCGCACTTTTTTGTCAGCTAATTTACTCGAAGATTTTGCTGCGTTAAGAACTTCCTGGTACATCTGCGATGTTTTGTGGTGGAAACAATTTTTAAACCAAAAGCCTCTGTTCAACGAGCAGTTAAAAGCCGGGCAAGACCGAGATTTTCATGTCCGTATGCTTTTGGCAGCACCCAAACTGGAGGTTTTAGATGCTTATTTGACGAAATACCGCAAGCACCCGGGCAACCTTACTTCTCAAATAGATCATATAGAAAAAGGCGTTAGTCTGAGAATATCGCATATTCATTCGGTTTCAGCACTCATGGACGAAATCGGCAAGCACGGGAAACTTTCAAAAGAAATAAAAATTATTTATTTCAACAGTCTTATCAAATATTTGCCGTTTGTCTATAAAAATCAACAAGGGAGAAATTTACTGATAAGCTTGCTAAGAAAATTGAGTTTTACGCACAAAACCATACTTTTGGGATGGTTTAAATTTTACGTTGCCTACCTGAGTTTGATTTTGACCGGAAAAGGGCAACGGATTTTAAAGTAAACAGTCTTAGACTTATAATTAATTTCAATTCATAATTTATAATGCGTTTTTTAAAGAAAATAACAAAAATTTTCAAGAAAGGTTCTTCCGTACAAGATTTTGCGAATACAAATCAATTAAACAGATGGGAGAAAAAGAAAAATCTTTATCCCGATTGGGACGAACGAACCATCATTATATCTCAATATATTCCTGAAAATTCTTCTATTCTTGAGTTTGGAGCCGCTCGGATGATTCTTAAACAATATTTACCTGAAAATTGTACCTATACGCCATCCGATATAGTAAGCCGAAATCCGGAAACAATAGTTTTTAATCTTAACAAAGATGATCTTTCATTATTTGACTATTACGATATAATCATTTTCAGTGGAGTTTTGGAATATGTATCTGATGTTAAAAAATTAATTTTAGGATTGAGTTTTAAAACATCAAAATTTATTGTGTCCTATGCGCCTCTTGAAAACTATTCAAACTTAGAAAATAGAAAAAAGAATGGTTGGGTTAATAATTTTAAAATTGATGAGTTTACCCAAATTTTTAAATCCGTTAGTTTTAAAGGAAAAGAAGTTGCGAATTGGAGAGGGCAAAGAATCATGGTTTTTGATAAAACAACCTAAGCATGAATTTTAAAATCCCGCTCTACTGGTATCGCGAAAACCGCGGAGGCAAAGGCATCGAAAACTTTGGCGACTTGGCATCGCCCTACCTGATAGAAAAATTATCCGACAGAAAAACCAAACACATCAAACCCAATTCGTTTTGGTATCGCCATTTTTTAAAACATTTTCTCTCCACAGGCAGCATACTCGGGCATGCCAACGCGAACAGCGTGGTGTGGGGGAGTGGCATCATTCAACAAAATGATACCCCCGGCAAAGCTAAGTTTCTGGCCGTCAGAGGTCCCAAATCCCGGCAGAGATTATGCGCTTTGGGTTATTGCGTACCCGAAAAATATGGCGACCCGGCTCTGTTGTTGCCCAAAGTCTATCAGCCCGGGATTCCTAAAACCCACAAGCTCGGCATCCTTCCTCACTACACCGA
>CAZOXS010000071.1:0-4733 GCA_964583785.1 uncultured Victivallales bacterium | reverse complement strand
ATCATATGGCTCGCTCCCCCTGCGCCGCCGCCGGAACCGAAACGTCTGCAACAGCAGCTTGAACGCGATTTGGAGGCGAATCTGGCCGATTTACCAACGCTTTGCGACTGGGGCTGCAAGAAGAACAGCCAGAGCAAGAAGGAGTGCTGGCGCGGTTACAAGCTGCATCGTGATCTACGCCGATCAGATGCTCAAGATGCTCGGCTAGATGCCTGGATAACCACAGGGGACCCCGAAAACCCGGTTTTCAACGACGGAAAGGACGCCGTGTGCCCAAAAACGGTGATGCCCTGCCATTAGACGGCGCAAGAACCCTCACGCGCACAGAATCCGCCATTTTTACTTACAGAACCCCTCGTGCTGCCCGGCTTCAAGCGGGCACCACGAGGGGTTCTGCAAGTGCCTCTACAGCATGAAAATGCGGCGGACAATGTTCTCTTGGAAAATACACCGATCACGATCCCTAAAAATCGTGAAATCCCTAGCATGCTTGAAATGTAGTTTAAGTCTTAATGGCTTTCACGTGCATTCAGCCATAGCCCGTTTCCAGGAGCCTTTTGGAAACGCGTAAAATGTGAAGGAAAACGCCATCCGCCAATTTAATCCGCCGCTCAGCCTTTTCTAAATCTACGGCTGCATCTCGAGGATGCGGTAGAACATCCTTGGCAGGGTTTCGATCGTTCCCGTATAGGACATCGAGCCGGACTGCCCTGGCATGTTGGTGAAACCGGGAACACCCGTCCAGTCGGTCAGTCCCGTCCCGGAGGACAAGTGATACGTCCGCCCCGGCTGGCTGGCCCAGGTCAAAACGAACTGTCCGGCCCCCTCCGTATCATCCAGGCGCATGGTGGTTTCCGGCGAGACACTTAGGGTGATCGGGACCGCGAAGGTTGTTGATCCAGGCGCATTGCAGATGGCCGTCCAACCGCCGCGATACGTCCCCGGGGCCAGTGATCCAGCCTCCAGCCGCAGTTCCACTACCGCCGTCGCCCCGGCCGGAACGCTACCGCCTGGCGGTGCCACCAGCCAGGGAGTATCCCAAGCGAAGGTGATGTCATCGACAAACCAGCCGCGCGAGGTCACATAACCATCCGACCCGAAGCGGAAGCGCACCTGCACCGTCTCACCGGCATAGGCTGCCAGATCGAATTCGACCGTCTCCCACCCACCGGTCAGACCTGCCAGACAGGGGCGGTCATAGGCAAACGGGGAATCGTCGTTGGGGGTGATCCGGTAGGGGTAGCCTCCAACCGGTTCAATGGATTCAAAGGAAAGTCCGCCATCACGCGAAATCTCGACCACGGCGCCATCCCAGTAATAGTTTTCGTAGCCGGGCCGGCCATCATATTCCATTTCTGCCCAGTGCTTGAAACGCAGCATCGCACCACCCCCCAGAAAAACCGGCGGGGTGTAAAGCGAGGCATCCATCGCATTGTTATAACCGCCGCCCTGCTCATCGCCGCAGAACCAGGCATAGGGGGCGGAATACGATTCGCGCGTCGAGATATGCCACTGGTTGGACGTGCCACCATGCGTCCATCCCGCCGGATCTGCACCAACCGATTCATGCAACTCATCCGACGTCTGCCAATCCAGATCGGCATTGCCAGCATTGGTGACGCTCACCCGCAATACCGTTGCCCCCCCCATGCCAGTGGTGAGACTCGCCGAGCCGGGTGCGTACGCCAGCAGCGGATAGCGCACCGTGAATGAGAAAACCGCCGTGGTACTCGCATGACCGGCACTGTCCACGGACTCGATCCGGTAGTCAAACACATCGCCCGGCGCATCGGGCGAAGGGATCGCCGCCACATACCGACTGCCCTCCTCCAGCGTCAGGCGGCGCTCGTTCCAGGCTCCGCCGTTGCGCCGCCAATACAGGATGGCAACCGCCACGCCGACACGATCCGTAATTGTTGCCTCGATTAGCCAGGGCGACATCGTTGCCAGCGTTTCCGGCAGCGGTTCATGCAGGATCACGGGACCTTCGGGCACAGACACGACATCCGTCGGATCCGAGGCATCATCGAATTCCTCCCGGTTTATAAATCCGTCGCCGTCGGGATCCTCGTTACCGTCATAGGACAGATGATTAAAATAAAACCGTTGCCACCAGTCCGGCAGCCCGTCGCCATCCGAATCCTGACTGGCCGTCAGATAGCGCGCCACGGCCGTCTGCGGGGCCTCATTCACCAGCGGCGCCGCCGGATTCAACGCAGGTCCCGTGTCGTCCGGAAAACGGTGCCCGCCGATTTCCCATCCGATAAAGGCATACGGCACACCGCCGATCATCGCGGTAGCCGGAGCCGTCAGCGTAGCGACGGATCGACCTTTATCCCCCCAGCTCAGCGCATCAACCACGCCCACCGGATCAGACACCTGCGTCAAGGCCAACTGCTCGCGCCACTGCCACACCAGATATGACGTTTCGCGGATCGTGAACGACACCCGGTTCGTGCCGCCCGAGAACGGCACGGAGCCCGCTCCATCCCAGCCGCTGCAGCGCCACCGTCGCCCATCGACAGGCTCGGTAAACGCCGGTGCCGTCGCCTCCACCACCGAGCCCCATGCCGCGGAACCAGTCCCATACGAAGGCGAGACCGCGCCGTACTCATCCGGCAGACCGTAGACGTAGAGCGCGACCGGGAACGTGATATCAAACCGGTGCAGGGCGGCGGGGGCGGTTGCCGGATGCGTAGACACGTCCCCTTCCACGGATTCCACCCGGATCATGTAGTGGATCGTCGTGCCCTTGGGCTTACCGGGCAGGAAAGTTTCGAAACGGTTACCGCCGGCATGGGTCATGAGATTGGTCGTGAAGGCATTGGTGCTGCCGGTTGTGTTCCAGAGCACATGCACACGGTTGGTATCCACGAAGGAGACCCCCGGCTGTAGCCACGCCTCAATCCGGAAGGAGGTGTTTTCCGCATCGCTGTTCTGCAACGGCACGTGCATGATCTGCGGCGCGACCTGCGCCAGCATCTTGTACACATTCAAGCGCCCGCCTGTGGCACAGAGTCCGTTGAGCGAGGCCAAGGGGTCGACACCGGCGAAAAGCAGCTCGCGCGCCTCCTGCCAGGACATATCGGGGAACAGATCGAAAACCAATGCCAGCGCTCCAGCCACATGCGGGGAGGCCATGGAGGTGCCGCTCTTGTAGCCGTAGCCGCCGACCGGAATCGTACTCAGGATACTCTCGCCCGGTGCCCCGAGGTCAACGGATATCGCCCCGTAGTAGGAACTGCTGCTGAGTCCGTCACTCGCCGTGGTGTTGGCTACCGCCACGATGTTACTCAGATCGTAGCTGGCGGGATAATGGGGGTACAGATCGTTGTCCCGTTCAACGCCGGTGCCGTTGCCCGCCGCCGCGATGTGTACAATACCATAGTTCCCCGCGATCCGGAACACGTCCTTGAGCAGGGTGGATTCACCCGTTCCGCCCCAACTGTGGTTGGTCACGCGTACCGGAACCCCACGCCGTGCCAGGTCGATGACGTAATACATGCCGGAAACGGCGTCATCGGTATATCCTTCGAGCTGCCCCGAGCTGTTGTAGCCGAAGAATTTGATCGGCAGCAGACGGATGTTCCACCCCACGCCGGCCACCCCGATGCCGTTGTTGCCAACCGCCCCGACCGTGCCGGCGACATGCGTACCGTGCTGCTGCGCGTCACTCGGATCATTGTCATTGTCGTAGAAATCCCAGCCGCTGATGTCATCGACATAGAAATTCCCATCGTCATCGCTGGCGTTACCCTCGGTCTCGCCCGGATTGATCCAGAGGTTCGCTGATAGATCGGGATGCGTGAGGTCCATTCCCGTGTCGAAAACGGCCACGACCACGCCGCCGGTTCCGGCGGTGGAACTCCAGACGCGCGGCATGTGGATTTTCTCCAACCCCCAGAGCGATCCGTACGAGGGATCATTTGGGCGCGTCTCGCTAATGGTGTAGACATAATTAGGTTCAACAATGCCTATGGAGGGTTCGTCCGACAGCAGCCGGACCAGCTCAGGCACCGTCCCGGCGTCCGCCTTAGCAACGGCCACCAGAAACCCGCGTGGGGCCGCCATGATCGAGCGCAGGAACAAACCATGGCGTCGCAACAGTTTTTCAAGATCCGCCTGGGTGCGCCCCTCGCGCAGTTGCACCATCACATGATCGGCCGCCATCAAGGTCCGCGCAAGCAGTTGATCACCGGATGCCGGATCAGCCGTCCGCTTCCAGCGCTCCTCGACACGCAGGGCCCCGTACTTTCCCGTGAATTCCGCAAGGTATTCGCGCACATAGACCTCACCGGCCGCGGCGGGATCGGCGGCCGGGCGGGCGGTGACCGGGAGGCCTCCGGCCGGTGCAGCGAGAGACGGGGTACCACCGAGCGGCAAAACCGCTGGCAAGGTCGTCCCAGGTGTCGTCGGCAGCGGTGCGACAGATCGTTCCAGACCGGTGGCAGACCATGGGAATGCCGGCAAACGGGCTTGCCCTAAAGGCCGCCATCCGTACCGGACACCCAAAACCACAACCAGGCAACATGCCGCCATCACTATACGACGCCTCTTCACGCCCGGCATCATACCACACCAGCCCTGGCCGGTGAAAGCCGGAATTCGTAATCTTTAGAGGCACTTGCAGAACCCCTCGTGGTTTCCGCTTGAAGCCGGAAACCACGAGGGGTTCTGCAAGGGAAAATGGCGGATGCTGCGCACGTGAGGGGTTTTGGACAGCCTGATGGGCT
>CAZOXS010000070.1:0-6118 GCA_964583785.1 uncultured Victivallales bacterium | reverse complement strand
TCAAAAGGACTGAACTCTGAACGCTGAACCCCTGAACACTCGCACCACGCCACACGTTGAAATGCACAAACAGCGCTGCACACGGAAACAAATTTCAAATATTTTTGGCTAGTCTTTCATGAATCAGTTATAGCACATGGCAATCTGTCTAACCATGGCAAAATGTGCCATTGTCATATCCATTTGCGTCAAGGATTTCAATTGAATCCCCAGCGATCCGAAGCTAGACTCCGGCAGTCGTTGCATAATATTCAGCATGGGAATCAGGGAATGACAGATACAGAGTCACAGGCGGCTACAGCCTTTATCGAACGCTCGGGCGCGGCGGAGCGCTCCAACCACCAGCTTTTCATTTCCGAACTGTGCGATCTGATCGGCGTGCCCCGTCCCAATCCGGCAACGCCCGACAACAGCCAGAATGCCTACATCTTCGAGCGGGCGGTCACCTTCCAGCACGGCGACGGCAAAACCAGTTCGGGGTTCATCGTGTTTGATGAAGAACCACGGCGGTTCTACCGCATCCGTGCCGCAAGAGAATGAAAGCCCAGAATCCGTGCATGAGAAAAGTTGTTTAACCGGGGTGGTGGTGATAGGATTACAGCATGAGGAAGCGGTTTTCAATTCTGGCTGCTGTGTGTGTGGCTCTTTTGCTGGTGCTTGGGGTGACTGTGCAAGGATCTGTATTGGCGTCCTGTGGGCATCAAGGTCCGTTTCGTGCTGGTCAATCATCCCTCGCGCGGCAAGAAGATATTCCTATGCACCGATCTTTCACTCGAGCCCCTGGATATTATCCGCCTCTATGGGATCCGCTTCAAAATCGAACTGTCCTTCAAGCAAGCTGTGCACCAGATCGGAACGTATGGCTATCACTTCTGGATGCGCTCCATGAAACCGCGATCCCGCAAGAGCGGGAACACCTTCCTCCACAGGGAAACAAAGAAATACCGGGAACGCGTGGAGCGCAAGATAGCCGCCTACCACTGCTATATCCAAACCGGCGTCATTGCCCAAGGCATCCTGCAGCTACTCTCTGTCATGCATACAGCCTGCGTCTGGAAGTCATTCCGGTCCTGGATGCGCACAACAAGACCGGGAATCCCGCCTTCCGAATGGGTTGTGGCTACAGCATTGCAACACAGCCTGCCTGAATTTCTCGCGGATGCCCCAGATAATCACATAATGGCGAAATTCATGCGTGAAAACATTGACCTTGATACGGCGCAAGGATTACGATTGGTCGCATGAGAAGAACTCATTACTCACAAGTGCGATCAATCTAGTGTTATTTGGCGCAACGCGCCGAGAAGTTGACGCTTCAGCCGGCTTCGCCAGCGTTCGTATTTGGGAAAATCCTTAAAGGATTTCAGGGGCGCCAGTTGGGGATCATTGCGGCCGACTCCAAGCGTTTGGAGGAGTTGGTAGTCTTGCAGGGACTCGGCAAAGATTTCCCAGCGTATGGAGTCGATCGGACCGTTCGGGCCGGGATAGACCTGAAACGTGTCGCCGTACGCCCAATCCGGCCATTTGCAGCCGTCGGAAACGGTAAATGGATCGATCAACTGTCGGGTCTGGGACTTGTACCAGTAGTTGTAGCCCCAGTGCAGGAAGCCCTTTGCCGGCCAGCGATAGAACAGGAAACCGTGCATGGCAATCTTGGGGAGGGGGGTGTCCATCAGGCGGTTCAACCATTCTTTGCGGGGGCCGCAGCAGTAGTAACACCATGAAGGCACACCGGCTTCGAGGAACTGATCAAAGGTCTTGATGCTGGGCACCGGCATGTCCGTCTTGTCCGCGTAGACAAAATCCGACATCGCATCCATGACCTTCATCCACGGGGCCAGTTCTTTCAACAAGGCACGCGCGGCTACGTAGTTAGCAACGTCTTTTTCTCCATGAGGCTCATCGGAGACGTGAAAGTAAGACCTTGCCAGCAGCTTTTCCTGTCTGAGGAAGTGCTGCAGTTCCGGCAGGAACTGACTGAGGAACCGTCGGTATGTATCCGATGTGGCGCCTGTTTCAGGCGGCCACAGCAGTTTCTCCGACTTGCCCTGGTCCTCGTAGATGCGGATGGCGTGTTTAACCCCCCATTGCGTAAAGAAGTGCGACCATTCAAACCGTTTGATGCCGCACGTTTTCGCAAGGTCCACGTAGCGCTTTACGTCCGCCCAGTCAAATGCGTATAGTTCCTGCCTGTTGCGTCCCACCTTGAGCAGCTGCGAAGGCGTCTTGACTCCGTCAAGCGGGGGCGTGAAGACTGGAATCAGGATGGTATCCTGGCCATGATCGGCCATGTTCTTAAAAAAGACTCTCAGCAGTTCCCAGAAGCGTTCGTCGAACTGGTCGGTTTTGTACCAGTCGATCAAGGCGTCCGCATAGAACCAGTTGGTGACAGGAAAGTGTTCCCGTTGCTTCAGTCGCACAGGATAAAGAGTGGCTTCTGCGGTAAACGTCCTGGTTCTGCCCCTCTTCCTGTTCTTGCTCCCGCCTGTTTCAGGAGTGATGCCGACCGTAATTGGGTAGGCGCCGGGGGCGGTAGTCCGTTTGGGTGTGACGGTGAACCAGAATGCATGGGTTTCGTGCGAGGGCAGTCTGAACGCGTCCTCGTCAAACAACGGATCCGGAACGTAGCCGGGAATATGCCCGAGTCCGTCCATGTCAAGCGGGTCTTGCAAAACGGATGTGTTATGGTGCGGCACGGGAACGTAGCCGACTCTGCGAATGCGCACCTTCAGCACCTGTGGTGCATCAACGGCCGCCTTTACGGTTATGGGATCACCGGACTCCTGACGCATCACGACCTGGAAGCTGAATCGCTCGTTCAGTGCCGTGCCAATGAGGAGTTTCTTTTTGCCACCAACTGGACTTTGTGGAAAGTGCCGGATGAGCGATGATGATATACACGTTTTTAGGTTCATTGGATCTCCATTTATTCCTCTCGTTTCCCTCTATTTCGGTTCACGATGACGGGCGACGATTACGGCTAAAGATGGAAAATTCTACTCGTAATCCGTAATCGTGGCCCGTTCCCTTTGTCATCCTCAATTGTATACCATTTATCCTTGCCAACAGGGATTCATGGTCCTGATGTGTGTTTATCACGATATGAGATAATTCTGCCTATTCTACTCAACAACTGCACGCAAAATCTCAGCAAAATCTCAGCAAACTGGCCGAATCAGTGTGTACCTGAAATGTTGCCTCCTCGATCTCAACGTCAAGCGCAACCATGCGCTGCTCGAGTTCCGCAACTAAGGCGGGACGCGCTCCTGCCAAGCGGCATAGTCGCGCTGCAATTCGGCAACGCAGTCATCAAAGGGCTGGCGTGTTGGCTTTATCCAAGCGGACCCCAGTCATGGACGCCAAACGAAAAGTATGAACCAAACCGGCTGAACGGTACGTTCTCAAGATTAAACACGATGATCTATGCGCCTATGCTCAAGTTGTTATAGTGCAGTATTCGGTGATGTGCAGTTGCAGTCCGGGAATAAGTGAGCTGTCGATCTCTTCGCGCATCTGCTGGAAACGCTCGGCAAGAAAGGTCGGTCTTATCAGTTCATGATAAGCGAACTCGCCGCGGCGCTCGGAGGATTGAAGGGCGTAACTATGACTGGTCACGAAGTCGACCGGGGTTTTGGTGTCGCGGCAGAACCGAAGGAAATCATCGATATGCAACTTCGCGCGACCGTCCGTCGAAGGGCCGCCCACCCTGAATCCGCTGTCAGCAGCCTTTACGACGTTGGCGGTGTGTTGGTAGAATTTGTGGTATTCTGCCATCGTAGACGGCCAGAAGCCGTCAAGATTGGGCTCGTTCCAGACCTCGTAATACCAGTTCAACATCTCTTTCTTGCCGTAACGCTTAACCCAGTGATTCATCAGGGCTGCAATCAGGTCGTCCCACAGCCCGTAATCGCGGGGCGGTGAGGTGCAGGCCTTACCGCGCATCAGGGTGTGGTCGCTGCTGGCCAGCAGGTGCGGCATGAACCCGATCTCAACAAAGGGGCGAATGCCGATATCGGTCAAAGGACAGGTCAATGAAGGCAAAAATTTGGCATGATATCGTCGGCCCCGGCAAGTGCCTCGCTGTCAAAGCCGAGGTCCTCGGGGTCTTGTCCGGGTGGCGCCTGATTAGCCCAGGAACCGAGGTCGGGATTGCCTGAGAGCAAACCATGGCAGCGCAGGTATTCCACGCCTAGGTCGCGATGCGCCATTTCCAAATGTTTGAGGGTCCGTTCATAAAGCGCGAGCCCTAGATATCCGGCCCCGATGACCTTGTTGAAGTTGTGCTTGTATGCCTCTCCATGGGCCGCAGGATCGAGTGTAATGGTTCTCATGACATCTCTGTGACGCTACCGGTATCTTCGACACGCAGATAGAGCCCTTCGCTTTCGATACGCATCTGCGGATCCACGGCGAAGACCATGCCCGACACCAATGGCACCGTCTTGTGGGAGACCCCATCGTGCACGCTAAGTCCCACGCTGTGAGCAAGGTGGTTGTGGAACTGTAACATCCATTCGGTGCCGGATGCGTGGACAGGACTGGAAAATCGAACTCACTGAGCCTGCTTCGCATGACATCCGCCGCTTCGTCTTCAATCTCATCACATGTGCGTCCAGGCCGGATGGCGGCGAGCAGGGCCTTGTGATGCTCAGTGACAAACCCATAGAGTGTGCGCTGTGCGGGTGAATAAGATCCGCTCACGGGCCACATCCGGGTGATATCGCTGGTGTAGTAGTGATAGTCCGGCGCGCAATCCGCAAGCAGCAGGTCGCCGTCGCGCAGGGGAGACTTGATTGCGCTATATGGCAGACGTTCCGTTGGTTCGGAGCTGAATGAATTACTTTGCAAGAGCCTCAGACGGATCAATCCCATGTGTGAGACTGGTCAGGGGGCAAGCACAGGCAGGCTCGGTACAGAGGCGAAATGGGCGTCATAGGAAACCAGTCTTGCGCCACTCTCCAAGGCTGCGGCCGCGATCCAGATGTCATTGGTGGGGATTGGTTTTCCTGCCTGCGCTAAATGGCAGACAAGCAGCCCATAGGCGTAATGACGAAAAGAATCGAAGCGAATGAGAATGAGACTATCGGTATTGATGACACTGCTTTTCATTAACGTATTCGCCCATGCAGCGGAGCTGCGTTTCAGCCGCCACTACGGCGATAATATGGTCCTTCAGCGGGATAAGCCGGTACACGAATACGCGGCTTTGCGGATAATGGCGCGGACGTAACGGTAACGTTCGCCA
The DNA here is from genome assembly GCA_964583785.1 of uncultured Victivallales bacterium. Lineage (GTDB taxonomy): Bacteria > Verrucomicrobiota > Kiritimatiellia > UBA8416 > UBA8416 > UBA8416. The sequence goes on along the minus strand of CAZOXS010000070.1, from coordinate 873 downwards.
GCCAGAGCAAGCAGGCCAAAGCGGACACGGGCGGTGAATGGACTTTTCTTCTCGACCCGATGCCCGCCAACGCCCATGGACAAAAGCTCTCCCTGCGTTCCTCAATCGGCAATCAGAAATCGGCAATGTCCTTGTTGGTGACGTCATTCTCTTCGCCCGGCAGACTTCGATTGATGTGAGTCTAGGTCGGGACGAAGTAGGAAAGAACGCGGCGGCGGATATACCGTCGGCGCGGGTCATGATGGTACAGACGATTCCTGCGTACGATCCGCAGCAGAATCTGGCTGCGGAGGCCACCAGCGGCTGGACCGCTCTCGGCAAAGACGCGGCGCTCAAGATGAATGCCGCCGCGTTCTACATGGTCAAAGATCTCGCTGCCAAGACGGACGTGCCTATCGGCATCATTGATGTCAACTTAGGCTATCACTTTCCAATCGCATGGCTCAGCAAGGACGCCCTCCTGGAAACAAAAGATGTCTTTGGTGAGAAAGGAAGCCATGTCGATTCGATGATAAAGATGATGGCGGAGGACAGGGCCGCCTACGAGAACCCTTCCGAGAATCAGCAGAAGAAGGATTCGAATCGGGGGTATCCGCGGTCGCCTGCCAAGGAAGACGCGAGGTATCCCTCGGCGGGCTATAATGCCGTTCTCCATCCGATGCGCGGGTTGGCGCTTAAGGGGCTTGTTGTGCAGCTCGGTAACAACAGTCCCCAATGAAGGACTTAGATGAGTATCACCATCTTGTACTGTAGCCCACTCGCGCCGCGAGTGCGGCTTGCGGCGTTGTAAGCGGACGGTTGTTGGCCATATGCGTGGGAACGAGCGTGACCGCAAGCTCATCCCCGCTGCCTCAGTTGCGGCGCAACTGGGCT
>CAZOXS010000069.1:0-6744 GCA_964583785.1 uncultured Victivallales bacterium | reverse complement strand
TGCAAAAAGCGTAGATTAACGCAACCCCAATTCGCGCCTCACGCGATGCTAACGCGAAGCGTCTCTAATGGCTCCGGTTTTGACTGGTGTATGAAATTTTTATCAAAGGGGAATTCATGAACGCTACCTTGAATGCGGCGGTTGATCCTGCAGGCATGATCGCCATGCTGAAAAGCTGCCTAGCCACCAACCAAGCCCTGGATCTCCAGGCGATACTAGGACGCGTCAACCTTGGACGCGACGCCGTTATCGAGCTGCTGACCAGCCTGGTAACACGCCGGGAGGTGGAAGTGCTCTGCCCGGTCACGGTCCAACGTCATGACACGCCTATTACCCTGCACCCCCTTGAGCACTATCGTCTCATCCGTCCGACCGATGGTGATTTCCTGTGGGAGACCGGTATCCGGGAGGACCACCTGCGTACGCATAGTGAGGCACTGGAGGAATGGACAAGCGCGGTAGAACTGCCGGAGCGGGTGCTGGATTTCAGCTGGCTATGGCCGAAGACTTATGCCTATAGTGCGGGGTAGGCAGGACTCGACAAACGACACCGAACGACCAAAGGAGCAACATGAGTATTTTGTTTTTCAAGGAAATGGGACGGGTAAAGACCGACATCCTGGCACTGGGGGCGATGGTTGAAGAACGCCTGCACAAGTCGGTGCAGGCGGTGATCAACCGCGATGGTGAACTGGCAAACGAGGTAATCGGCAAGGATACGGATGTCGACGCCATGGAAGTGGAAATCGAGGAGGAGCTGCTCAAGATCATGGCCTTGAACCAGCCGGTGGCCGTTGACCTGCGCTTCCTGGTCGCCACGCTCAAGATCAATAGCGACCTGGAGCGTATCGGCGACCTGGCGGTCAACATTGCCGAAAGGGCATTGGTGCTCAACCGCAAGGTACACGAGACCATGCCGGTCGATCTGGCACAGATGTCACAGGCCGTGGAGAAGATGCTGCGCGACAGCATCGACGCCCTGGTGAACCTGGACACACACGCCGCCACCACCGTCTGTAGGAGTGACGATGCGATCGACAAGATGAAGCACGATATCGACAGCATCATCAAGCGTCGCATGGTTGCGGAGTCGGACAAGGACGCCATGGATGTGCTAGTCGCGCTGCTGCGCGTGACCCGCGACCTGGAGCGCGTCGCCGACCATGCCACCAACATCGCCGAGGATCTGGTCTACCTGACCGAGGGGTGCATCATTCGCCACCACGCGGAGGAGTACGTCAACGATAACGCGAAATAATCCTGCGCGATTAATCGTTTTCTCACGCTGGCAACATACCATGCTAACGGACATCGGTAATCATCCAGTCATCTTTAATGAAAGGTGGCTGGATGATTTTTTCATATACACATCGGTTCCGCGGTCCATTGAAGCTGGCCGTGCTGGATTTGGCGGGCACGGTTGTTGACTTCGGCAGCCGCGCCCCTGCCGGGGCCTTCGTCGAACTCTTTGCCCGCGAGGGTATCCGTGTCAGTGAGGTGGACGTCCGCGGGCCGATGGGCATGCACAAGCGCGATCACATCGCCGCCATCTGCGCCCTGCCCGCCGTGGCGGCACAGTGGCAGGCAAAGCGTGGTGGGGCGGTCGGCGATAACGATATCCAGGCGCTTTACGAGGCATTCATCCCGATGCAGATTGAGGTTCTGCCCGATTATACCGACCCGGTACCCGGTGCAGCCGAGGCCATAGGCGCCCTGCGGGCACGCGGGCTGCGCATCGGTTTCACCACCGGGTATTCACGCGACATGATGAATATCGTACTCAACGCCGCCGCCCGGTACGGCGTGATCGCCGACACCGCCGTTTGCGGCACCGACGTCCCGACCGGTCGGCCGGCCCCTTGGATGGCTCTGGAGTGCGCCCGCCGTACCGGCATCTACCCACCGGTGGCCTGTATCAAATTCGGCGATACCATCGTGGACGTCGAAGCGGGCCGTAACGCAGGCATGTGGAGCATCGGGGCGGCCATCAGCGGCAATATGACCGGACTGTCCCTTGCCGACTGGGAAGCATTACCAAAAAATGAACGTCAGGGATTCCGTGCAAAGGCGAAGCGGGCGATGCACGCCGTCGGTGCACATGCGGTGATTGACAGCGTCAGGGACCTGCCCGCCATAGTGGACCGGATCAACACGATCATGCAGAAAGGAGGTGGCCCCGAAAGCGAACCGGTTTCATAGTAAACATACCCCATTTATCAACCAAACTGAACAAGCAGGAGAAATCAGATGAGCATTCGCATGACGAAACAGATCCTAGCCGCGTCGATCGCCGCCGCCACGGTCGCGATCACGGCCCGCGCTGGTGAAATCACAGTATACACCGCGCTGGAGGACGATGAGATCTCGGTCTACCTACCGGCATTCGAAAAAGCGCACCCGGACATCAAGGTCAACATTATCCGCGACTCCACGGGGATCGTGACCGCTAAACTGCTGGCCGAGCGCCAGAACCCGGTCGCGGATCTGGTCTGGGGTACGGCGGCCACGAGCCTGCTGATCTGCGACGAGATGGGGATGCTGGCGGACTATAATCCGAAGGGCATCGAGAAGGTCCGCGACAACATGAAAGACACCAAGAACAAGACCGCCCGCTGGGTCGGGATCAAAGCCTGGGTCACAGGCATTGTCGGCAATACGATCGAGATGAAGGCCAAGGGGATGACCATGCCGAAGTCCTATGCCGACCTGATCAAGCCCGAGTACCGCAGTGCGCTCGTGATGCCTAACCCGGCCTCTTCCGGCACGGGGTTCCTGACCGTCTCGGCGATTCTCCAGCTAATGGGAGAGGAAAAGGGGTGGCAGTATCTGGATAAGCTGCACGAGAACATGGCCATGTACACGCATTCCGGCTCGGCCCCGGCCAAGATGGCAGGCAAGGGTGAGTTCCCGATCGGCCTGTCATTCGCCTATCGCGGCTTCAAGCAGCGCGCCTCGGGCGAACCGGTGGATGTCGCCTTCCCGGCGGAGGGTTCCGGTTATGACGTCGAGGCAAACGCCCTGATCAAGAAGCCGCGTATCAAGAAGGACGCCAAGACCTTCCTGGACTGGGCGATCAGCGACGAGGCCATGCAGATGTATGCCAAGGTCTACCCGATCGTGGCCACGGATATCGCCGTGCAGGCCCCGGCCGGCTGGCCAAAGGATCCAACTACCGTGCTGATCAAGAACGACCTGCAATGGGCGGCCAAGAACCGCCAGCGCATCCTCGATGAGTGGACCCGCCGCTACGACGGCAAGAGCCAACCGAAAAAGTAACTCGTAGGACAGGCACCTTGCCTGTCCAGCCGAGCATGAGCACCGTTGGCAGCCGGACAAACGTTGTTTGGCAGCCGCGCGACTTATGCTCGGCGGTCGGGCGAGGGCGCCACGACCTACTTGGTTTTCGCCCTGACCTTTCGAGCACCGCGTGCAAATGGATTGGTTGATGTTACAGGTTTGCCCAGTCGTTATGAACACAAAAGAACACACCCCGGATTCCGCCGCCTCCCCCTTCCTGGAGGTCCGCAATATCACCCGGCAATTCGGATCCTTTACCGCGCTTGACGGTGTGAGCATGAGCGTCAACGCCGGGGAGTTTGTCTCGATCCTTGGTCCCAGCGGATGCGGCAAGACCACCCTGCTGCGTATCATTGCCGGACTTGAGCGCCCCAATCTGGGGGAGATATGGATCCGGCAGCGCAACGTCACCCGTGAGCCGGTCGCCAGCCGCGATCTGGGCATCGTCTTTCAATCCTATGCCCTTTTTCCCAACATCAACGTGATCGGCAACGTACAATACGGGCTCGATCAACGGAATTCATCCACCCGCCGCACCCGTGCCATGGAAATGCTGGAACTCGTCGGACTGGCGGATCAGGCCACCAAGTACCCTGCCCAGCTTTCCGGTGGCCAGCAACAGCGCGTCGCCCTTGCCCGTGCGCTGGCCCCCAACCCCTCCCTGCTACTTCTCGATGAACCGCTCTCGGCCCTGGATGCCCGCGTCCGCGTCCGGCTACGCGCCGAAATCCGCGATATCCAGCGCAAGCTCGGCGTCACCACGATCATGGTCACGCACGACCAGGAAGAGGCGCTGACCATGGCGGACCGGATTGTCGTGCTCGATGCCGGCCGCCTGATGCAGTTTTCCGAGCCCGACCATCTCTACAGCATGCCTGCCAACCCGTTCGTGGCCGGGTTTATCGGGGCCATGAACTTCCTGCCCGGCTGCCGACGCACCGGCCAGTCAATTGTCCGTTTCCTGGATTACACGCTCACAATCACCGAAGGTGCCAAACTCCCACCCGCCGGCGAATCCGTCACGCTCGCCATTCGCCCGGAACATCTGCGTATCGGCGATGCGAGCGATGCGGTCGAGAACCGAATCAAGGCGCAAGTGAGCAATATTGAATTCCGCGGGGCCGTCTCACGCGTATTGTTGCGCGTGTTACAGGCCAACGGCGAACCGTCCTCTGTCGCGCTGGAAATGGATCTACAGCCCAAGGCTGTCGAACAGTTGAAGCTCGACACGGCACGTACCGTTGACATCCTGCTGCCGCCAAAGCATCTGCTCGCCTTTGCCTGTGCGGCCATGCACTCGTCAGACGCCATGGAGAATGAATATGCCGCCTGACAATCTTGACGGGCTTGCCATGCAACCGCTCCTCGACCGTCCCGCCAACCCCCGGACCGATATACACGGCTGGATACAGCGGGCTCTGATCGCGCTGGCCTGCCTGTGGCTGCTGGTCGGGGTGGTTCTGCCGCTTGGCGAGGTACTGGAAAGGGCGACCCGGATCGAGCTGCCCGTCGCGATCGAGGAACCCACCGAGCAGGAAAAGACCGAGGATGATTTCCGCGGCGAAATCAACGTCGCCGGCTTTTCGATCCTCCTCCTGGAAACCGGTGGACAGCCTGAGCTCTACCTGAACAATCAACCAGCGGCCATCACCAACAACAAGGTCGGCACGGAGGATCTCGATATCCGGCTGGAGGGATCGCAGATCCGGCAGATAACCGTGCGGACCGTGCCGACCGGCGGGCTGGCCAACAACCGCCGGGCGATCGCCCCGCTGGTGATTATCCGCAGCAGCGATGGCCGCTGGCGGATCGACGGCAAACGCCTGCCTGCGGGGGAACGCGTCCGTGTGGCAAGGCGCTTTATCGGCATTGCCAACTTCATGGACTATTTCGGGATTCACGGCATCTCCCAATTCCAATTACTGCTATCGCTCGCGCTGATCATCGCCGCCGCCACGCTGATCATCAGGCTGATCAGTGCTTACCTGCAGACCGGGCATGCCAGCCGAAACCCGATGGCATCCCGCCTGCTGGCCGCCGTCGTGCTGCTGCTGGCGGCGCAGGCGCTGCAGGCCATGCGCATCATCGGCAGCAGCGGCACCGGAGGGACGAACCTGGCCCAGTCTGCCTGGAACAGCCTGGCCGTCGCCATCACCGCCACCGCGTTTGCCGTAACACTGGCATTTGTCTATGCCTATGGACTCACCCGTACCTGCATACGCGGCAAGACCGCCTTCCGCACCATCGCCATGCTACCGCTCTTCGCCCCGACGATGCTTTACGGGCTGTCGCTGGTGTACATGTTCGGCAACCAGGGCATTCTGACAACCGGATTCTTCGGCAAGCTACCCTGGCTGGCGCACGACATCAACCTCTATGGATTCACCGGCATCGTCATCGCCGAGATCGCCTTCACCTTCCCACCGGCGATGATGATCCTGAGCGTAGCCTTGCAACATACCGACCGCCGTCTCTACGAGGCAGCCACCGCACTGGGTGCGGGCGGACTGCGGACCTTCTTGACGGTCACGCTACCGGGGGTGAAGTACGGCCTGCTCAGTGCCGTATTCGTATGCTTCACGCTCTCGTTCACCGACTTCGGCGCACCCAAGGTCGTCGGTGGGCATTTCAATGTGCTGGCCGTTGATATCTACAAGCAAGTCGTCGGGCAGCAGAATTTCGGCATGGGGGCGACCGTCAGCATGATCCTGCTTGTACCCACCCTACTGGCATTCGTGGCCGACCGGATCGTGCAGCGCCGCTCGCACGCCTCACTGACCGCCCGCAGTGTTCCGTTAACCCCAGTGCCGCTCGCCTCGCGGGACGGCGTCTTCACGCTGTTCTGCGGCCTGATCGCCCTATCCATCCTCGCCACACTCTTTACCGCCGGGCTGGCCTCGTTCGTCAAGATCTGGCCCTATGCCTTCACGCATCCGGAAATGTATCCGGACGTCTGGACGCTTTCGCATTACACGTTCCAGCATGTCGGCGGCGGGGGGATGCGCGCCTTCTCCACCAGCCTGCGCATGAGTCTCTATACCGCGGTTGCCGGTACGGTGGTCACGTTCATCAGCGCCTGGTTGATCGAGAAAACGCGCGATGCGGAGCGCCTGCGCCAGGGTGCCTATCTGCTCTCGATCGTGCCGCTGGCCCTGCCGGGGCTGGTGATCGGCATCGCCTATGTGTTTTTTTTCAACAAGCCCGTACTCAACATCCCCTTCACCTCGCTGCAGTTCAGCAACCCATTCGCCTGGCTGTACGGCACGATGGCGATCCTCGTGCTCAGCAATATCATCCATTTCTACACGGTCAGCTTCCTGACGGCCACGACGGCCCTGCGCCAGCTCGACAAGGAGTTCGAGCTGGTCTCCGAATCGATGTCGGTCCCCTTCTACCGCACGTTCTTCAATGTCACCGTCCCGGTCTGCTTCCCGGCGATCGTCGAGA
>CAZOXS010000068.1:0-3886 GCA_964583785.1 uncultured Victivallales bacterium | reverse complement strand
GTGCTTGGCAATGATGCTGGCAAGCCAGTGGTGGCGCGTCCGGTAACGGATGATGCTTTACCGGGGTATCTCCTGGTTGAAGGTGCTGCGGCCGGTGAGGCTGCGACGGTACGTCCGATGGATCCGGGTCGCAATGTGCGGATTCGTTTGGTCGGTTCCTGCGTTCCCGGCGATGTGCTGGTGCTGGCTGTAACGGGACTGGAGATCAATCGAGGGAAGGTCATGAAGCTGCCCGTGGCGGCGGGGACGTACCGGGGCTTGGCGATTGCCGAACAGGCAGGCGAGACGGGGCAGCTTGTGCTGGCGCGTCCGATGGCGGTTGGGAATATCGAGGTTGTGTAGGGAATATTTAACCGCTAATTAGGCGAATTAAGCGAATTGGGATCAGGAACGAACAAGGGAAATGAGGGAGGTTGGTTATGAGCAGGTTGAGTGATATTAGTGCGAGTCCGACGCTGCGGGAGTATGCCCAGGGTGCGGCGCAGGATGCGATTATGCCGGTGGCGGACTTTCTGGCGCCGACGGTGGAAGTGGCCACGAGTGTGGGCCGGTTCAAGAAGTATGACAACCGGAACCGTTTCCGGATTCCGAATACGCTGCGCTCGCTCGGTGGCCGGGCCACTGAGCTGAAGTTCGACGTGTCGGACGCGACGTACAACTGCGAGCCCCACGCGCTGGATTATCCGGTGGATAACCTGGAGCAGCTTGAGGCCTCGGGCCTTGAGGATATGCTCCGCGAGGGCATCACGGCGGTTTCCGAGGTGGCGGCGCTATCGCACGAGGCGACGGTCATTTCGAAGGCGCTGGAGGCGACGGGTGCCGGTGCGGACCTGACCTGGAACAGCGCGGCTGATCCGGTGTCGGACATCGACGGGGTGATCCTGGACGTGATCAAGGCGGCACGGTACGGGTCGCTGATGGGCGTGGGTGTTTTGTTCGGTGCCAGCGCGTGGCGGCTGTTCAAGAATCAGGCGCAGGTGCGCGGGCGGTTCGTGGTCGGCAACGGCTCGGGGCGTTCCTCGGGCAATCTGGGGCTGGCGGTTCCGACGGAACAGAGCGCCTCGCAGATGTTCCTGGGCTCGCCGGAGGTGAAGACCAGCTACATGATCTACGATCCGGCTGAGGCGGGTCTGGAGGCGGACATCCAGTTCCTGCTGAATTCGAGCATTCTTGTATTCGCCCGCAAGGCGGCTCCGACGCGGCGTGATCCGAGCTTCATGAAGACGTTCCGCCTGATGAACCGGTTCATGGTGCCTGGCTCCTACGTGCGCGATGACGGCCGCGTGGAGGTGGCGAAGTTCGACTGGAGCGAGGATGTCCAGATTACGAATGCGCCGGCGTGCGTGAGGCTGAATGTCGCGGCGGCGTAGGCCGCAAGCAAGGGTTGAGGGATGAAACCTGAGACCTGAAAGAATGTGTTTAGCGGCGGCGGTGGGCGGGGCTTTTAGGGTTGCGCGTCGCCGTCGCTCCTTTTTGCGGGGAGTTGTCATGGGCTTGGAGTGGGTCAGGGTAGATTCGGCGCGGATTCTGGCGATTATGCCGGCTGAGCTGGTCGGGCTTTATGACAAGTGGGTGCGTGAGCGGCCGGACCGGGCGGCGCGGCTTCGCGAGATCGTGCGGGGCGTGGTGGCGGAGTTCCGGGCCGTGCTTTATACGAATCCGGGCAACGTGATCAACCCGAATGAGAATATGCTTCCTCTACCCTTCGTGCGTTATGCCGAGATACTGATCCTGGGGGCCTTGCACCGGGAGATGGCGGTCCCGATGTCGGAGATCGAGCAGTCGCGGCAGATCCGGGCGGAGATCATGCTGAGAACGTTCTATTCGCGCGGGCTATTGATTGCACCGGCCGAACCGTCCACGGTGAATACGGGAGTGGGCTCGGCGTCGTACCGTCCGGGTGTGCGCGTGGATTGCGGGTGGAAGCTCGGTCCGCTGGTCGGCGGGGGCGCGGGGATTGCCGCGGGAGACGCTGCGGAAGACGAGCCGACGGGCGAGAATGGATATGTCTATTACGGTCAGGCGGACGGCCTGCTGGACTTCTTTGCGTTCAGCGCCTGGGCGTCGGCCTCGGCGGCGGGCTGGCGGATTCCTGACCCTGTCGAGGGGGAAACTGAATTCACGCTTTCGGTGGTGCCGCCGGCAGCGAATCTGGTGATTGCGTATCCGGTGGCGGTCCGGGATCTGAATAGCGCGGTCCAGCAGTCGACGGGCGTGGAAGCGCGCAAGGCATGGATCGATAGCCCGCATTCGGCGGTAGTGCCGTTCGACGGTGGCTATTACCGGCTGTACCAGTGGATTCCGGCGTTCGCGTGGGAGAATGGGGATTCGTTCAAGGTGGAACTTTGAGAAAAGTCGAAAGCTGAAAGTCGAAAGTCGAAATGGGGGTGAGGGATGACGATATGGGCGAGGGTGTTTATCTCTGAGGCGGCGGCGGCTTTGGCAGCGGGGTTGGTGATTATCCTTTGTAGCAGGGGCTGCGTGCCGGATGTGTGGGCCCAGAGTTTTACCGTGGACGTGGATTACCAGCTTCAGCGTCAGTACAAGGGGCCGCTGCTGAAGCATGAGGTTTTTACAAATGGGCTGGATATGGCCGCGTATATCGCGGGCGGCGCGGCTTCCCGGGCGTATGCCGGGCAGATCGTGGTGTTGGTTGAGGGTGGCGTGGCGGAGGCGTATGCGCTGGAGCCGGACGGTAGTGGCGGGCTGGTGGGACGGGAGCTTGGGCGCGATTCTTTCGACTGGTCGCAGTTCCCGGCGACGGGGCCGGTGGATATGGACGGGCATGACGTGTCGGGTGCCGGGGATGTGGTGACGGCTTCGGGCGTTAGTCTGACGAATACGGCGGCGGTGGCGGCGGCGGCGCGGCCTGCCTACAAGCAGGTGCCCTACAAGGATCTTGACTGGCGCCCCTGGGACTGGCGGACGGATGAATGGAGCCTAGGGTTCGAGGGGATCGGTGCGACGAATAACGTGTGGATCGACGGCGGGCTGTACTCGCTGGGTGGGTACCGCACGGTGGGTACGGTGACGGTCGGGGATCACTACCTGGAAGGCATGTCGGTAAGCTCCCACGGCCGATTGAGCCAGAACCGGCTTTCGCTCGCCTGGGCCCCGGAGCCTTGGCGCTACGGGCAGGCGTATCTGACGGTTGCGGGATATGACCTGCTGACGTTCAAGGTCGACGGGGATGCCAACACGATGACGGAGTTGCAGAATCCGCGTCTGATCATCCACGGCGGGCTGCAGGCGGACACGAATAACGTGGCGACAAACCGGTATGGCGGCGAGCTGGTGATCCTGGGCACGCGGGTACAGAGCGCGGGGGCGGCGGGAGCAGGGGCCGACGGTGCGGCTTTCGGGCGTAAGTCCATGGCGGGGGTCGGCGGACTGGCGGCGGGAACGCGGGCCTACGGGGCGGATGGGGCCTTCGTGTTCGCCGATAGCCAGGATAAGGATTTCAGCCGGAAGGCGGTGACGAACGGGTTCTCGGTCCGGGCGCAGGGCGGCGCGTACCTAGAGACGCCGTCACTGGAGGTGACGGGCGATGTCGTGGCCGGCGGGAACGTGCGGATGGGAACGGCATTCGGAACCAATACGATTGCCGGGGATACGCAGATCGGCAATAGCGAGCGGCTTCTGGAGATAAACCAGAAGTGACTGACGATCATTGATGCGGTGAGCGAGACGGTCGAGTTCGCGGTGGAACAGTACGGCGCGAGCCTCTGGCGTGTGGACCTGCGGGGCAACCCGATTACGAATGCGGCGGTGGTATCGGCTACCGGTTTTCTGTGGAACGGGACGGACGTCGGGGCGCTGGTGCTGGCGGCACTGCCATCCAACACCTGGGCGGCGGCCCCCAGCACGACCAACTACATGCCGCGAA
>CAZOXS010000067.1:0-2559 GCA_964583785.1 uncultured Victivallales bacterium | reverse complement strand
CCGAGATCTTCCAGGTCTACGACCGCGGACATCTCGAGCACGAGATCATGAACTACCACTCGATCTCGAACAGCAGCGGCACCCTGATTCATTTTGCCGAGACCCATGACAACAACCGTCTGGCCGCCGCCTCAAAAAACTTTGCACGCATGCGGACCGCACTGGCTGCGCTCTGCTCGGAAAACGGGGCGTTCGGGATTACCAACGGCGTCGAATGGTTTGCCGAGAACAAGATCGACGTGCATGGAGCCCCGCCATTGAACTGGGACAGCGCCGAGAACCAAAACAGCGAGATTGCCGCGATCAACCGTTTGCTCCGGTCGCATCGCGCCTTCCAACCGGGAACACGCCTGCGGGTGCTCCCGGCCAGCGGTTCCGTGCTCCACCTGCTGCGGGAACCGACCGACGCACCGCCGGTGCTCGTGCTGGTCAACCTCGACACCGAACAGCCCGCGGATGCATACTGGCCGCTTTCGGCATTCGACATGCCCGACAACCAGGCCATCGACCTGCTCAGAGGAACGGACGTCATCGGATCGAGATCCGCCAACGATACCGGTTGTCTGACGCTGCCACCCGCCGGCGTGATGTGCCTCGGGCATTCGCCGCTGCCAGCGCTGGTGCCGTCTCGCGAATCGATTCCGGTCGAGCGCCAGCGACTGCGTGCCGAGGCCCTGGCCCTGCACGCGCACCTGGCATCGCCAGCACTGCCGCCCGACCGCGATCCCTCGGCCATGGCCGACGCCCTGGCCAGCGATCCGGTTGCCTTCTGCGAATCGCTCAGCGGGCATAGCGCCTTGCGGGACGTCACGATCTGGCAATGGCCGGCGGACCTGCATCGCACGGTCATGCTGCCTGCGGGACACACCCTGCTGCTGCAATGCCCGCACCCGTTCCGGGCGACGCTACGCACCACGCCGACAGACAGCGGCGTCAGCGTCAAGAGCCTGCCGCGTAGCGGCGATAACGGCCACTTTGCATTCCTGCCAAACAACCACGCCAGACCCGCGACGATGGACCTGACGGTGTCGACCTATACTGCGGAAGGGGTCACGCACGAGCAAGGCCACATCCTGCAACTCGCCGCCGACCTGGATGCGCCCATCCGTACGCAATATGACCGCGAGAGCCTGCGCGATTCGCGCCGCTGCGCCCTGCTGACCAACGGGGCCGGTGCCATGAGCCAGCCGCGGCTCGAATGGGGGCGGATCCTCAGCCAGTACGACTGCATGCTGGCAGCCAACCTGGATGACCGGGTCCCAGTCGATCGACGTGTGCTCTTCACACGCTGCCGGGCCTGGCTGGTCTACATGGGTTATTCGTATGAGATCGGGATTGATTGCACACGCCATGCCGATGTCATCACCGGTCATTCCATTGCGTGGCAATTCGAGGTTCCGGCCGGCATGGGCAAGTCCGTGCCGGTCGTGTTCACCCTGCGCCTGTTGCCTCACCGCAACCGTATCCACCTCGGGGTCGAGCGGCGAGCAGCCGCTGACGACGCGAGCTACCTGGCCGATGACACGCCGGTCACCCTGATTCTGCGACCGGACATCGAGGATCGCAGTTACCATGAGGCCTGCAAGGCCTACAGCGGTCCGGAGTACCAATGGCCGGGGGCCGTCCATCTCTTCGAAAACGGTTTCCGCTTCGATACCGGCGGTCATCCGCCGTTGCAGGTTCGGCTCGATGGCGGACGGTTCTCACACGAGGCCGAATGGCTTTATGGTATTCCGCACCCCTTCGAGGCCGAGCGTGGCCTGGAGCCCAACAGCGATCTGTTCAGTCCCGGCTACTTCTCGGTTGAGCTTACGGGAGGAAAGACATGCTGCATGGAGGCGTTCATCGAGGGCGAGCCCGAACCGGAGGCATTGGCGGACACGGCACCCATGGCAACGGCTGAGGCCAATGCTTGCGAACGTCCGCTGAAAGCAATCCTGACCAGCGCCATCCGTGATTTCATCGTCCGCCGCGACGATTCGCTGACCGTGATTGCGGGCTACCCCTGGTTTCTTGACTGGGGCCGCGACACGCTGATCTGCCTGCGGGGAATCATTGCCGCGGGCATGCTGGACGAGGCGCGTGACATCCTGCTACAGTTCGCCCGTTTCGAGGATCGCGGAACCCTGCCCAACATGATCCGCGGCAATGACGACCGCAACCGCGACACCTCGGATGCGCCGCTCTGGTTCTTTACCGCCTGCAACGATCTGATGAACGCCACGGGCCGAAAGAAAACCTTTCTGGCGACCAACTGCAAAGGCCGCCCGCTGATCGAGGTGCTGCGCTCGCTGGCGGCACACATGATCAGCGGCACGCCCAACGGCATTGTCATGGATCCTGAAAGCGCGTTGATTTTCAGCCCCTCCCACTTCACCTGGATGGACACCAATTATCCGGCGGGAACCCCACGCGAAGGGTATCCGATCGAGATCCAGGCGCTCTGGTACGCCGCCCTGCAACTGCTGGCCGATATCGACGACGATCCCCGCTGGGGCTCGCTGGCCGGACGGGTGCGGGAATCCATCGCCAGCTTGTACCCATTGGCGGACCGGGGTT
>CAZOXS010000066.1:0-7495 GCA_964583785.1 uncultured Victivallales bacterium | reverse complement strand
TTTTGTCCCCTTGAGTGCAGTCGAAAGAGTGGCAAAAATACAGCCGATTCTCAAGAGCGCCTCGACTGCGCCCGATGTGGCAATGGCAGCAATTCTACACCACTTGACGAGACAAAAATTTAGCAGCATCAAAGCGTCCCGACTCCGCTTGACAGGACAATACCAATAAAAATTTAGGAATTTGCGCCGATAGCTATCGGGATTGGGGGATTTGATAATATGATGATCTGATAATATGATGATTCAATGATTTGATTAATTTTAAGTGTTGAGTTCTTAGTTTTGAGTAATGAATGATGAATTACAAAATCTTGAAAGTTGAGTCATAAAATAACTAAGCACTAAAGGCTAAAAACTAAAAACTTTTGAATAACGCATAACTTATAACAAATAACACGCATGCCTTGTTGAGGAGTTTTTAGTTTTGAGTTCTTAGTTTTTAGAGATAAATGATGAATTGATGATTTCCTTTTAACTAATGACCAATGGCGGATAACGAACTATTGGCTTCATAACGATTTGGGGAGTTTTCATGCAAATAAAAGAGAGAAGAAAGTATTAAAATGCATTTAAAATATACTAACGGAAACACTATAATCTGAGCCCTATTTATGTGCGGAATATACGGGACAACAATAAATTATCCGGAAAAAATAATTTGGGAGAAGTTAAACAGATTTTCTTTTAGAGGACCTGACCAGCAAGGTATTGAACGATATCATACTCAAGATTGGCAACTTATTTTCGGGCATAATAGACTGTCAATCGTCGATTTAGATATTCGTTCCAAACAACCTTTTTCTTATTTGAATCAAGTACACGTGGTTTTCAATGGAGAAATTTATAATTTTAAAGATATCCGAGAAGCACTTATAAAAAAAGGTTATACGTTTAAAACAGAAAGCGATACAGAAGTTCTTTGTGCATCTTATTTGCAATATGGATTTGACTGTGTCAAACATTTTAATGGAATGTTTGCTTTTGTGATTTATGATGTGAAAAAACAGCTTTTATTTGGAGCAAGAGATAGGCTTGGAAAAAAACCTTTTTATTATTTTAAAAACGGATTAGATTTTGAATTTTGCAGTCAATTGTCAGGGATAAAAATGCATCATAAGAATTTGACTGTTTCTGAAAAGTCAATCGGTCTATATTTGGCATGGAAAGCTGTGCCTGATCCGTACTCTATTTATGATGAAGTTAAAAAACTTAGAGCCGGTCATATGTTTTCCTATTCACTTACAAATGGTGATTTTAAAGACTGGCCTTACTGGGATGTAATTAATCAAGATGCCCCTGCTTTTGATGGTGATTATGAAGATGCCAAATCAGAGTTGAAAGATTTACTAACGGATGCCGTCAAAGTCCGTCTTTTTGCTGACGTTCCCGTTGGAGTTTTTCTATCTGGCGGTATCGATTCGTCTTTGATTGCTGCTTTGGCAAAACAATGTCACGAAGATGAAATAAAAACCTTTTCAGTAAAATTTAATGTAACTGAATTTGATGAAAGTGAGCATGCAAAAGCAGTTGCGGCTCATTTAGGGACAAACCATCACACCATTCATTGTGATGAAAAAGAAGCACTTAAGCTTATTGATGATTTTTCCTATTATTACGATGAGCCTTTTGCAGATTCTTCTGCGTTACCTTCTATGTTATTGGCAAAATACACCAAACAAAATGTCACAGTTGCATTATCTGGAGATGGCGGCGACGAAACTTTCTTAGGATACAGTCGGTATCTTCGTTTCTTAAAAAAGAAAGAATTTTATAAAATTCCGTATTTGTTAAGAAAACCAATTGCGCAAGCTCTTTTAAGTACAAACAATCAGAAATTAAAGCGATTCGGAAACCTATTTGGAGAACTTTCTGCGGTTGAGGCATATATGGCTACAATCACAACTACTGACAATAGCTGGTTTGATTTCGATAAAAAATATTTTGATATTTCGGAAAGCAAATATTTAGAAAACTTAGAACATGATTCTTTAGAGAAAATATCAAATTTTGAAACCAAGACCTATATGAATTGGGATATAAACACCAAGGTTGACCGAGCCACGATGGCATTTTCTTTGGAAGCCAGAGCACCGTTAATGGATTACCGGGTTATTGAATTTGCTAAAAAACTGCCTACCAGGTTTAAGTACGACGGCACCTCGCAAAAGCGTATTCTAAAAGACATACTGTATGATTTAGTACCCAAAAACTTATTGGACAGACCCAAAGCCGGTTTTGCAATACCACTTGAACATTGGTTTAGAGATGAGTTGAAAGAAAAAGTTATGGATGAATTAACATTGAAAAATTTAAAGGAAATCCCTGTGATTAACCCTCAAGTAACCTACAATAAAATTCAGGATCACATGAGGGGAACAGCGGATAATCACTATATTATTTGGAGTCTTTTGGTGCTAAAGGGCTGGGTAAATGAAATAGAGAGTTAAACTGAAAAGAAGTTGTAAATATGTCAAAGTTTGATTTTAAAAACCTAATTATTAACAATACGATAATTATTAAAAACCTTTTTTTTTTAAATGTCAATAATTTTGTTCTCTATTTTGCTCCAATAATTGTTGTTCCTATTCTTATCAGACGGGTTGGGATTGATGGATATGGATTGTTTGTGTTTTCATTTGCATTTGTTTCATATTTTAAAATATTAGTAGATTTTGGTTTTGAGCTAAGTGCTCCAAAATACATTGTCCAATTAAAACAAGATGATGAGACTAATTTATCTAAGATTTTTAGTGGGCTTTTGTATTACAAATTTTGGCTGATATTAATATCAGTATGTTTGTTTCTTCCGATTATTTATTTCAGCACATTAACTAACAAAGTTTCTTTATTGATTTATTGTTTGAACTTTATAACCGTGATTGCTTCCTTTCTTAATATTAATGCCTTTTTGTACTCTTTCCAAGAAATAAAATATGTGACATTATTTAATTCACTCGGGAGGTTGTTTTTTTTGTTTTCGGTACTTTTCTTTGTCAAAGACGGTAACGATCTTGAGCTATTGGTGCTGCTTAACTCGTTGAGTTATCTATTACCGGCTATTGGGTTGTTCTATTTTATAAAAAAAAAATACCATCTGCGTTGGACGGGCTATGATCTATTATTTTTTAAACCGATTCTTTTGGAATCAAAAAATGCATTTATCTCCGGTATAAGTGTCAGTTTGTACGGACCGACAAATTCTTTTCTCATAGGATATTTTTTATCACCTGCTTTGGTTGGTGTTTTTAGTACTATAGAGAAAATTTACAATGCATCGACTACTTTAATTAGCTCAACTTCAATTGTTTTCTATCCGATATTAATTAATAAATACCAAAAATCAAGAGAAATATTTAAAAGCTATCTAAATCGGGTTGAACTTTTCTTTATTATTAGTTCTCTAATTACAGGCATAATCATTTGGTTAGCTAAGAATTTACTAATTATCTTTTTCTTTGGTGAAAATTTCTACTATGCAAACTATGCAATTTGGTTTTTGGGTACAATTTCTATATCGCTTATTTTTTCTTCGTTTGGCTCTCTTTATTCTAAATGTTTTATCATTTTTGGTAAATCAAGATATTTAGTTCATTTTACTTCAGTAGGATTTGTTATTAACCTTTCTGTCATGTTTTTAGTTCTATATTTTGAAAATTATATTTTACTAATGTTGCCAATTTTGATGACACAAATGTTTATTGCTGTTTCTAAGAAAATTTTTATTTCAAGAATCTTAAAAAAGGCAATAGATTGAACTGGTTTCTTTATATATTGTTCTTGATCATATTCGTATTCAATTTGAACGGAATCTTTTATGTTTTTGCTGATTCCAGCGCCTTTTTGTCTCCTTTAATTTTGATTATCAGTTTTTTAGTAATTTTAAGAAATTCACAATCGGATTCATTTAGCAAGGCGTCTTTGATACTCAGAGGGTGGTTTTTGTTTTATTTAAGTTATATAGTTGTCGGCTTGATAAGTTTAGCCATTTTTGGTTTTTATAGAGATATTAATTTTACCGTCATCAGAACTATCTTTTCCACAATCATACTCCTTTATGCATTAACAATGCTAATTTTGGAATTGATAAAAACAAAAGGGCTTGATAAGGTCATTTCAATCACAAC
The DNA here is from genome assembly GCA_964583785.1 of uncultured Victivallales bacterium. Lineage (GTDB taxonomy): Bacteria > Verrucomicrobiota > Kiritimatiellia > UBA8416 > UBA8416 > UBA8416. The sequence continues at coordinate 3,371 of CAZOXS010000066.1, read as the reverse complement.
TGTTTTCTTAACAATTTCGGCCGTTAGTATTATTTTTATTGATTACTTTGATTTGATAATCCTTTTTAAGAAGGGTATGGATGAAGACAACAGGAATCCCGGTTTGTTTTTAAATCCAAACGAAGCAGGTTATGAAGCGGTAACTGCATATATTTTTATTTTATTTTCTTTTAAAAACATCAAAAAATTTTACCAAAAATCAGCAATTATTATTCTACTTATGTTTGTTGCTTATGCTGCTTTTTTAACTTTTTCAAAGGCGGCCATTCTTTCTGTTTTTATAGTCACTTTTGTTTATCTTTTTTTGTACGCAAAGAAGAATTTTCTATTAATAAGTTCAATCAGTCTTGTCATGATAACAGTATTTTATCAAAACGCGGAAAAGATAAAATCAAATTTTGAAGGGGTTGAATTAAGGAGGATAGAAACGATTGAATCTTTGTTGAAAAGAGATATTAAAGGTGATGTTACAACGGGTAGGTCTGAAATAAACGAATATTCATGGCAGTTAATTTCTGATAATCCCTTGATTGGTATCGGTCTTGGAAATTTTGGATCACTTCCGGGTCTGGAAATGGCTAGCCACAATACCTATTTTCAGATTTGGGGAGAAGCAGGAATTTTGGTGCTACTTATTTTTTTAGTTACCCTATTAAACATAACTGTTAAATTTATTTTTGGCTCTTTTGATATTTCATATAGATTTTTAGGAATTTCGCTGTTGCTTCTTTTCTTGTCAAACGCTTTAGTTTCTAATAATTTATTGGAAAATAGAGTTTTTAATATCTCATTCGTATTGCTATTATGTGTAATTTACAAGTTTACAGCTCATGAAAATCCTCTGCGTCATAGATAGCCTCGGCTCGGGCGGAGCGCAACGGCAGTTGGTTAATCTCGCCATCGGGTTTAAAGAAAGAGGCCATGAGGTTTCTTTTTTGGTTTATCACAACGAATCTTTTTTCAAACCCATACTCGAAGAAGCCAAGATTCCCATTACTTTTATACTTGAAAAGAATTATTTTTGGAGAATCCTCAAAATAAGGTCTTTTATAAGAAATGGAAATTTTGATATAGTATTGTCCTTTCTTGAAGGTGCAAACTTCATAGCGGAGCTTTCTTCTCTGCCCTATCGAAAATGGAAACTTGTTGTGGGGGAAAGAAGTGCCAACCCCAATTTGCTCAAGTCAAATAAGCTGATAGCTTACCGTTGGTTTCATCTCTTAGCAAATTATGTGGTGGCCAACTCTCACGAAAATATCAGGTTGGTAAAAAAATGCAACCCTTTTCTCCCTCAAAATAAACTCAAGGTAATATATAACAAAGTAGATTTGAATAAATGGAACCCAAAAAATGATGAGGTTTTAGAAACAAACAAAACTTTCAAACTCCTCATCTTAGCCAATCATCAGCCTCTTAAAAATGCTATTGGGCTGATAGAAGCCATTTCTTTAATCCCTGACGACCACAAAAAAAAACTGACCGTGCATTGGTATGGCAGGCAGGATAGTTATGAAGTAAAAGAAACATTCTCACAAGCAATAGATTTGGTGAAAAAATGTAAATTGGACACAACCATACAATTCTTTCCGCCCACATCTGAAATCCAAAACTTGATTCATAATTATGATGCCTTGGGGCTTTTTAGTTTATACGAAGGATTTCCCAACACCATTTGCGAAGGTATGGCAAGCGGTAAACCCATTATAGCATCCGCAGTATCCGATGTTCCGGTCTTTATAGAAGAGGACATAAACGGGTTTCTTTGCGATCCAAATGATACGCAATCCATTGCAAATGCACTTATTAAAGCCATAGAATCGTCTAAAGAATTGCTTAGCGAAATGGGAAAACGAAACCGCGAAAAAGCAGTAGAAATGTTCTCAATAGAAAAAACGGTCGATACGTACTTAGAAATATTCAATTCAGAAAGCTAAAAGTCAAAGATTCATGTCACTAATTTTAAAATGTAGAAAAATAATTGCAGGATTTAATTGCCTGATAATTAAATTTTTTTATTTTGATAAATTGAAAATCTCATTTCCATCAATCTCATTTTCCATGAATGCTTTAAACTTAAAAAAAGGGAGCAAGACAATTATCGGTAAGAGAGCTATATTGGGTAAACATTGCGAGATAATCGTTTTGGGGGAACTAATAATTGGAAATAATTTTAGCTTAAATAAATATTCGAGAATTGTTGCGCACGAAAAAATAACTATTGGTAACAATGTAACAATAGCTCAATTTGTTTCAATACTCGACCATGACCATGCGTATCATTTTGAAAATGAAAACCTAATATTTAATGGTTACTCAACAGCTGCAATAGAAATTGGAAATAATGTTTGGATTGGTGACAAGGTAGCAATAAACAAAGGAGTAAAAATTGGGAATAATGTAATTATTGGAGCAAATAGTGTTGTAACAAAGGATATTCCTAATAATGTGGTTGCAGTCGGTGTACCTGCAAGAATTTTAAAAAATTTAACTTAGAATGAAAAAAAAAAAAATTTTATTGATAGGACCAAACATTGGTAACAAAAATAATTTTTATGGAGGAGGAGTAGGAGGTTATACGAGGAATATGGCATTATATCTTAAAGATTTTCAATTTAAGGATTTTTCAATTATTCCATATTTCTGTAGTGCCCGAAAAAAAAATGAATTAAAATTCATTTCGTTTCCCGTTAGATTTTTAAAAGATATTTTCGGTCTGATTTTTAAAATAATATTTAACAAAATTGATGCAATTCATATCCTTGGACAATACAGAAATGCGCTGCCCCGAGAATTTGCATGGGTTGTGATTGCCAAATTATTTAGAGTTGCAATAGTTTATGAAATTAAAGCAGGAATGTTCATTGCGGCATCTAAAAAAAATAAAGTACATAAATGGCTTTCAAATTTTATCTTAAAAAAAAGTGACCTTATACTTGTAGAAGGTAAAACATACTTAGATTATGTTTACAAGGAAAGCCTTAAAAAAGCAATTTACTTTCCCAATGTTGTCTCAAATTCAGAAATAACTAAACCAAAAGAAATTATATTGAAAGAACCGCTAAAGATTTTATTTGTCGGATATTGTTATGAGGGAAAAGGAATCTTTGAAGCTGTAAAAGCTATTCACTCTGAACGCTTAAATGTCAATATTGAATTAGAAATAATTGGAGCTGAAAGTGAAGATTTTTCAACTTGGATGGATTCAATTTCTAAAAATACAAGAGTCAAAATTATGCGATATGGAGCTAAAAACCATGAGTTTGTGCTTGATAAAATGAAGGCAAACACAATTTATTTATATCCGTCAAAACATGCAGGCGAAGGACATAACAATACAATCAATGAAGCAATGATGAATTCTATGATAATTA
>CAZOXS010000065.1:0-4753 GCA_964583785.1 uncultured Victivallales bacterium | reverse complement strand
GCCTGCCGTTTCCGACCGCCAGCCAACGCCCTATGCTGGACGTTTCTTGTTCCTGTGCGCGTTACCGGCCCTGCCACTGGCGTTTGAACGCCAGATGTACGGGGCGCTTTATGCGCTGCCGTTCATTTGCCTGTTCGCGGTGGATGGGTTCCAGGCTCTGGTGGAACGGGTGTCGCCAAGCGTGCGCGTCTGGTGCGTGCGCGTGGTTGTGACTCTGACGCTGGCGGGTGCGCTGGCGACCGTAGGCGCACGTTCGCGGATTGCCTGTCCGCCGCCGCTTTTCCGCGCGGCGATGTTTCTCGAGGCGTACGATCCCGCAGGCCCGTTCATGGTGCATGCGCCCGGTCTGGCCCGCACGCGCGTCTTGGCCTATGTTTCGGGCTGCGCGCGGTTCGATGTGCGTGCAGTTGAGGGGGCCCGGCCGCAGTGGCCCGCTCTGCCGCCGCTTTGGCGCGGGACTCTGCGCACCACGGTGGATGCCTGGGCGGGCGCGCTGCGTGGGCTGGTGACGCTAGACGATACAACCGTCGACTGGTACGGCAATCCGCGCACGCATTATCATTTTGTAATCAATGGGCGGGGTGGGGTGCCATCCGATGCTGAATGTATCTATGATCGAGAGGGGATTGCAATATATCGCACCCAGCCTGCTCGCATTGATTGATTGTAGCCCACTCGCGCCGCGAGTTCGGCTTACGTGTGAAGGAACGCTTGACTGGCGTAAGCGTGGTTTTTCGGGTTCTTCACGGAAGTGTGTACTTCACCTACGGCTTGTTGAGCCTGAAAAAACAGTTGATCCGCACTCTGGAAGATTAGGGCAAAAGATTAGGGCGAAAGATTATGGAAACAGCGAGATTCTCTCCCCTTATCTTTCGCCTTAATCCTTCGCCCTAATCTGCCCCCGTTGGGTGCAAAATCCGCCCCCACCATGCAATATATGCAAATCACGTTGCGTAAATGTATTACAACTATGATGGATAACTGAAAAGCCGTTGAACTGCCGGATATAGGCTGAGTCATGTTCGCCGTTCAGTGCGCGCTTTCTGTCTTGCGGATCCTGCCGGCATGCCCGCCGTAGGGCAAAGCGCGAAGGCGGGAGGCCGATCCGTCAGGCGATGAAGCGCGCGCGATTATGACTTGGCAAAAAGTACACACTTCCGTGATGAACCGTTTTTCGCGTAATTGTACGCGCATCGCGGTTGCCTCAGTTGCGGCGCAACTGGGCTACTGCACCTCGAAGGCAATGGTGACCGGGGAGCGGCGGCGGATGAAATCGGCCGGTAGCCCGGGGAAGCGTTGTATCTGCCGCCCGACCGCCTCGACCGATTCGTCCAGGGCGGCATTGCCCGAGCGGCGGGAGAGTTCCGTGCGCGAGACACGCCCATCCGCCTCGATCCAGACGCGCAGGAACGCCTCGGCATCGCCCGCCGCCGCCTTGGAGGGTTTCTGCCAAAGCGCGTCAAGCGTTTTCTTGATCAAGGCCAGCGACCGCGAATTCTCGTCCGGTATGGATGTGTATGTGCCGGGGGTAGCGCCTTCCGCCAGCAGTCTGCCGATCTCCTCGGCAGTGAGCGTCGGTCCCGGTTTGGGCTTGGGGGCACCGGTCTCGCGCACGATCCGTTCCCCGCGCACGAATTTCGGCTTGGGCGGCTTGGGCGGCTCGGGTGGCTTTGGCTTGGGTGGATCCGGTTTGGTTTGTTCGGGAACAAGATCCGGTATGGCATCCGGCTCCGGTTCTGGCTCGGGTTCGGGCTCTGGCAGGGCGTCGGTCATGCTGCTGTCCAGCAGCGGGGTGACATCGACAATAAACTCGACCGGGACCGCGATGATCGGCTTCGGGGCAAACCAGCGTTCCACGCAACCCCACGACAGCAGCATCAGCAGCACCACGAGGTGCAGGCCGGCAACCGTTTTGAAGACGCGTTTGTTAATTGACTGCATGGGGGCTTATTCTACCCAATCCCGCCGCCTCCGCAAGTCCGCTGTTTACTTAACTGCGCTTGATGCGGGCGGCGAAGGCGCCGTCCATGCCGGAATCCGGTGGCAGGCTGGTGCGCTGTTCGTCCATCCGGAATGCCGGGTTGGCGGCGAGCCAGCGTTCGACGAGTTGCTGGTTCTCTTCGGCTTCGAGGCTGCATGTGCTGTAGACTAGGCTGCCGTCGTCGGCCAGCAGTGCGGTGGCCGCGTCGAGCATGGCGGCTTGCAGGCGGGTCAGCGTCTCGAGCTTTTCCGGCGCGAAGCGCCAGCGCGCATCCGGCCGACGGTTGAGCACGCCGGTATTGCTGCACGGCACGTCGAGCAGGATGCGGTCGAAGGGGGCGTGGGCACGAATGGCCGCACCAGCGGGGGCGGCGGCATCGGCTTGCACGACCTGCAGGCAGGAAAGGTTCATGCGTGCCGCGTTCTCGCGCAGGCGTCGCAAGCGGTCCTCATGCAAATCGGCGGCGATGATCACGCCCTTGTCCTGCATCCGGTCGGCACAGGCGAAGGCTTTGCCGCCGGGGGCGGCACAGGCGTCGAGGACACGCATGCCGGGTTCCGGGGCCAGCAGGGCGACGGCCAGTTGCGTGGCCGGATCCTGCACGTAGAAGGTACCCGTCTCGAAGCCGGGAAGTTCGCTGACCGCCGTCCCGGCGGGAACGCGTAAGAAGTCCGTGGCGATGGGGTGGGGGGAGAGCTGTTCGCGCAGGGCGGCGTGTGCGGGCGTGTCGGTCCCGCGCAGGCGGACAAAGACCTCCGGACGCCGGTTGTTCCACTCGCACAGGGCTGCTGTCGCGGCGTCGCCGTACTGGCGTGACCAGCGCTCAATCAGCAGGTCGGGATGCGAGAGACGGATACCCAGGGCGGTCCGGGATAGGTCGGAGAGCATGGCCTCGCGGCGGCGCAGCGCATTGCGCAGGACGCCGTTGACAAAGCGGACACGGGCAGGGTCGAGATCCGCCTTGGACGCCTCGACAGTCTCGTTGAGTGCCGCGTGTGCCGGAACGTTGTCCATGCGGAAGAGCTGGTACAGGCCGATCAGCAGATAGGCCTTGGTTTCAGGGTCCGGCTCGCGCGACACCATACCGGTCAGCAGCCATTCGAGCGTGCGGCGCCAGCGAACGGCCCCGTAGACCATTTCCTGCACAAGATTACGCTGGGGCGTATTCTCGGGAATCAGGCGGTCAGGGAAGTCCCCGGTCAGCAGCCAGCGCGCGAGGATGCGGGCGGCGACGGTACGTGGGGAGGGTATGGGTTTGCCGTTCAACTTGGCGGATTCGCAATGTGCCCGGTCTGGATCGGGCGAGGGAAGTGCGGAATGAAATCCGACCATTCGGTCCACTGGACAATCAGCAGCGCGATAAAGAGCAGCGTGGCCAACACCGCCAGGATTGCATAAACGGTGTAAGCGGGTGCTGTGGCCTGCGCGGCCATGGGCGACTGGGCGATGAACGGCGCACTGGATGGATCGTCGGGGAACGGTTCGCTGGATACCGTGGCGTCGGCGTCAGCCGACGCCTCCTCGCCACCGCCCGCTGGTGCCGGCGTAGGCTTATTCAACGTCATTTTGCGTTTCTTGATGGTGATCGGTGCGGCCATGTCTGTGTCCCTGTGCTCGATGCGTTTAACTCAACAATGCCGTCCAAGATAGCCGTGTTGAACGTTTGCTTCAAGATTAAAACACGCGGTCAGTGCAGATCCTTCAGTAACGGGTCCTCCCCCGTTTCCGCGGTCGCTTTGCGTGGCTTGCCGAAAAGGATGCGGCGATAGCCGCTGCTGGCCAGCTCGCGGCTGATCACGGTCAGGGCTTGCGGCGGTGTGTTCGGCGGGATTTCGATGATGATCTGGGTGCGCGGGCCGATGCCGTCCTTCTTTAACTGGGCGGCGAGCTTCTTGACGGGGGTTTCGACCTTGCCGACATAGAGACGTCCGTTCTCGGACAGCCGTACGTGGGCGTCGGCCGGTTTCAGCACCTGAGCGGAGGCACAACCGCTGAACGCGACCATGAGCACCAGCAGGATTGAACTTGTGAAAACGCGTTTCTTCATGGGCTTAATCCTAGCGCGAGGGCGGCCGTTTAATCAAGCCGGTTTTGTGCATAATCGGCAACAGAGTCGGTTAGCGACTGGAAGGCGGCGTCAAAACCGGCGGCGCGCAGCTTGCGGATATCCGCCAGCGTGTAGTACTGGTACTTGTCGCGCAGGGTCTCGGGCATATCGATGAAATCGATGCGCGGCTCGCGACCCAACGCGGCGAAAACGGCATTAGCCAGGTCGATCCAGGTATGCGTGCGGCCGGTGCCGGCGTTGAAGATGCCGGAGACACCGGGATGGTCGAGGAAGAACAGGGTGATGGCGACGGCATCCTTGACATAGACGAAGTCGCGCTCCTGCATGCCGTCCTGGTAGTCCGGCCGGTGCGACCGGAAAAGTTCGAGCCGGCCGGTCTGCTCGATCTGCCGGAAGGCCTTGTTGACGACCGAGCGCATGTCGCCCTTATGGTCCTCGCCCGGGCCGAAGACGTTGAAATACTTGATGCCGGCGATTTTGTCGAGCAGGCGGTTCTCAATGGCCCAGAGGTCGAATTTCTGCTTCGAGAGGCCGTAGAGGTTGAGCGGCCGCAGGTTCGGGATGTCCGCCTCGTCGTCGCGGTAGCCGCGGCTGCCGTCGCCGTAGGTGGCGGCGCTGGAGGCATAGATGAAGCGCGCCTGCTGGCGTAGGGTCCATTCGCACAGCTCGCGGGTGTAGGCCAGGTTATTGTCGTCGAGGTAGGC
>CAZOXS010000064.1:0-4817 GCA_964583785.1 uncultured Victivallales bacterium | reverse complement strand
GATGGGCGTATCGGCTGTGCGGAAACGGAACAAACCGCGCAAGGTGCAAAGCCGCTTCTCCTGGCGGTTGATCAGATCGGCATACTGGCGGTACACGGCCGTGTCGTTGGTACGCGAGGAAACCTGAAGGAATCGGATCGTGTCCGGCGTCCATAAATGCCGCTCGCCATCGACCGCCACCTGATACTGGCCACCGTGTTCCAGCAGCAGCGAACGACCCTCCGGCGGCGCATAGGCCGCCTGATGCCGCATGGTCGCCTCACGGGCGATCTCGTCAAGCCCGATGCCGCCGACCGGCGAGGCCGTCCCTCGGAAATAACGGTCGACAACTCGCTTATCGATGCCGATGATCTGAAAGGTCTGTGAATTGCGGTAGCTGCGCAGCGTCGATATGCCCATCTTCGACATGGTCTTGAGCAACCCTTTGCATACCGACTTGACGTAATTCTCGATCGCACGAGCCACACCGGTGTCCTTCGAGAGTTGACGCCGAATCGCCATGTCCGCCACGATCTCGAACGCCATATACGGGTTAATCGCCGACGCCCCGTAGCCCAGTAGAACGGCAAAGTGCATGACTTCCCTCGCCTCGCCCGTTTCCAGGATCAGACTGATGCTGGTGCGCAACCGTTTCTCGATCAGCCACTGGTTGACGGAGGAAACCGCCAGCACCGCCGGAATCGGGCACTGATCGGCAGGCAGATCGCGATCACTCAGGATGATGTTGCGGTATCCCGCCTGCCCGATGGCTTCCGCCCGGTCGCACAGGATCTGCAGCGCGGACTCCAATGCCTGGCCACCGCCCTGCGGATCAAATCCGATCGTCAGCGTCTGCGAACTGAACCGCTTGTCGTTCAGATCGCGCAGCCGTTGCATATCGTCATTGGAGAGCACCGGATGCTTCAGCTTGATCAACTGCGCATGCTGCGGCACCTCGTTCAGGATCTGGTCCGGCGATCCCAGGAATGTCATCAGCGACATGACCAGCTCCTCGCGAATCGGGTCGATCGCCGGATTCGTGACCTGCGCAAACAATTGTTTGAAATACCAGTAAAGTAGCTGCGGGCGTTCGGAAAGGACCGCCAGAGGCTGGTCAGACCCCATGGACCCGACCGGCTCGTGTCCTTCAGAGGCCATCACGTCGAGAATCCGGCGCAGATCCTCACGCGTGTAGCCGAACAACCGTTCCCGGCGCAACAAGGATTCCTCATCCGGGGCAATCGCGCTGACGGCATTGAAGAAACCGTGGATCAGTACATGATTCTCACTGACCCAGCGCCGATAGGGTTGCTGACGGGCCAGGCGCATCTTCACTTCGTAATCACGGACAACCCGCTTTTCAGCCAGATCGACAAGCAGCATCTGCCCCGGCCGCAATGCCCCGCATTCCTGGATGCGCGCCGGATCAAGGTCCAGCACGCCGGCTTCCGAGGCAAATACCATCAAACGGTCCTTGGTGATCGTGTAGCGGGCAGGACGCAAGCCATTGCGGTCCAGTAACGCCCCCACATGCTTGCCGTCCGAGAAAGCGACGGCAGCAGGGCCATCCCAGGGCTCGACCAGTCCGGCATGGTATTCAAAGAAACCGCGCAGGTCGGGTCCCATCGGATACGAGTCGCCCCAAGCCTGCGGGATCAGCATCATCATCGAGTGCCAAAGCGAACGCCCGTTGCGTTCCAGCAGCTCCAAGGCGTTGTCAAGTGCCGCCGAATCGCTCCCGCCTGCCTCGATCACCGGCACGACCTTACCGATCTCGTCACCGAAATGCCCGCTTTTGAAATTACGCTCCCGCGAGCGCATCCACTGCAGGTTGCCGCGCAAGGTGTTGATTTCGCCGTTATGCGCCAGATAGCGGAACGGCTGGGCCAGGGACCATGACGGGAATGTGTTGGTGCTGTAGCGCTGATGGACAACCGCCATCGCACTGACCAGTTCCGGCGACTGCAGATCCTGGTAGAACGACATGACCTGCGAGGCCATCATCAGCCCCTTGTAAACCAGCGTACGGGAGGAGAAACTAACGGCATAAAACGCCTCGCGATTTCCGTCCACCAACGGCAGGGCCTGCCGCTCGATCTGCTTGCGCATGATGTACAGCCGCCGTTCCAGCACATCCGGCGAGACATCCGCAACGGAGACAAACGCCTGGCTGATAACGGGCTGCTCCTGGCGGGCACGTTCCCCGAGCACAAGGCTATCAACGGGGACTTCGCGCCACCCCAGGAACCGCCCCCCCTCAGCCACCACGGTTTTCTCGACCACATCCATGCAGGCCCTGCGTCTTGCCTGGTCCTGCGGCAGGAAGAACATACCGACACCGTAGGTGCCGGGCGCCGGGAGCGTGATCTTGAGCGCCTTGCACTGTGCCCGCAGAAACGCGTCCGGCACCTGGATCAGGATGCCGGCTCCATCGCCCGTGTTCTCATCGGCCCCGGTCGCACCGCGATGGCTGAGATTCTCGAGAATTTTCAACCCCTGTTCGACAATCTGGTGCAGCGGCTCACCATCCAAGTTAACCACGAAGCCGACACCACAGGCATCGTGCTCGTTGGCCGGATCGTAAAGTCCCTGCTCATGAAATCGTCGCCGCTGGTGGTAAAGCGCTTGTCCGGTCATTTGCCCCTCTCGCGAAAATCAACGTAAAAAAGATGAACCTTTTCTTCTCAAGTGGTCCGTTGTAGAATAGGCGCGCGATAATACAGCAAACAAAAAATCAATGCAACACGCAAGATCAGCTATGAACACTTTTTTCAGTCCGAGATCCCGCCTCCGCACATCACGGCCGCTAGCGCTCATGATGAACGCACTTAATCTGCTGGGGCCGGCACTGCTGTTGTGCGCCTTGCTGCTGCTTGGTTTCGCCCAGTTCGGCCAGCATCTGCCGGCGCAACAGCAGGTGCTGCTGACCGGGTCCGCACTGCTGGTGGCAGCATCCCTGATAATCCGGATCGCCTGGGGTATCGGAATCCGACTGATCAAACGATCAGTTCAAGCGGCGGATCATCACGAACCCCACGATCAGTGACAGGACGATCGGAATCCAGTTGAGCAGGTCCGGACGAAAATGCGGATAGCCAGCGAGCTGCTCAGCCAGCAGGATAAACATATAGAAGACGAATATGGCCACCAGACTCATGGCGACACCAAGCGATGACTCCTTGCGATGAGACCGCACGCCCAAGGGAATCCCGAGAAAGATAAAGGCGAAGCAGGCACCGGAAAAAGCGAGACGTTTGTGGAATTCCACCATCATCTGCATCGCGCGAGAACGCAGTTCCATTGATCGCGTCTCGATACCATTACCCGCCGTTGATTTTAAAGGCGTAAGGGCATCAACCCTGTTCGTGCGCATGGCGTTAAGCGATGCCGCCTCCGCATTCAATAAGGCGACTTGCATGTCCAGCATCCGTGCATCATCCCGCACGGCCCGTGCTCCCTCAAGAAGCTCAATCAGCGTGAGATCCTTGTCACGCCGACGGTAGACGGCACTACGGCGCGCATCCTCGATCCGAATCGGCCAGCGCGCTGCGTCCGCCTTGCCCGGACTGTCAAACGAGAACGGATCTATCGTCACCTGCTCAAGCAGCAGGACGATATCATTCGAATTGGTCGGTACCGAGACCACGCCCCTCTCGGCCTTGATCTCGCGGGTATAGCCTTTTTCGCGCTGGTCAAAGATCCGGATCTGCTCGAGTACGTTGCCACGTTTGCGCTCGACATAAAGACTCAACCCCTCGAATTCCCGAATGGTACGCCCTTCCTCGATCAGGTCTACAGGATTGATCACCCCGAGTTGCGCGGTTGCCGTTCGACGCGCATAATGACTACGAGGCATCAACTCGCTATTAATGTACAGACAGGCCACCAGCAGCAGGACTGCCACTGGCTGCATCCAGCGTGTGATCTGCCAGAGACTGATCCCGCAGGCCCGCATGGCGGTGATCTCGCTGTCGGCGGAGAGCCGCCCAAACACCAGCAGTGTGGCCGTAATCGCGCTGATCGGGATGGCAAAACCCAGCGCGTTCGGCAATCCGCTGAGAAATACCCGCACGATCGGCCCTGCTGGAATCCCGCGGGTTACCAGATCAGTCAGCTTGAAAAGCCCACCAATCGACAAGACGAACGTAAAGACCGCCAAAGTGGCCAGAAACGTCGAAAAGAAAGCGGCCGTGATATAGTGCTTAAGCGTCTTCATCCGTTAAAAAAAACACCGGCGGCCCTGATGCGCCGCCGGTGCTATTGATCTCAGTCAAGCCGCAAGCGGCTTCAATGCTACTTGTCTTCAGTGGCGGTATTGCTGTCGACGGCAGGATCGGCACCGTCCGTCTCTGACAACGTTTTGAGCAGGACACCGCCCTGAACGCGATCCTGGGCATGAACCTCGTCGCCACGGATATAGACCTCAACCCGGCGATTGGCCGGATTTCCCGCATTCGGATCATTCGATGCCCGCGGCCGCGTAAAGCCGAACCCCTTCGCCGTCAGACGTGAGCTTGCAATGCCGGCGTTCTTGACCAGGTAATCCACCACGGCAGCCGCGCGCCGCTCGCTGAGTTCCAGGTTGTACTTGGCGTCCGAGCCTTTCTTCCGGTCGGCATGCCCTTCCACCACCACCGTGGATCTCTCACTGCGGCGCAGAACCTTGCCGATGACATCGAGGTCACGGAAATGCGCCGGCCTGATCACGGCCTTATCATAATCGAACTGAATATACAGCTCGAAGAAAAGCAAATCGTCTGCCCCATGTCCCTCGCGCGGATCGGTACCATCCTCCAGCACCTCATGGCCGTCGGACACCCCTCCGTCATCGGTATCCT
>CAZOXS010000063.1:0-4120 GCA_964583785.1 uncultured Victivallales bacterium | reverse complement strand
TCCGGCAAAGGCTTTTTCCAGTCGCTGTGGGACACCATCAAAAACACCCTCAAGACGCAAGTGCTCAGGGTGACAGTACAAGGCACCATGGGCGCGCTTGGAATTGGTGCAGCGGGTGCGGCGGCAGCAGGGGATGGTGGTGGTTTTGGTGTCAGTGACGCATTCAATGCCTACAGTGCTTCCGACAAATTAATGAGTGGGTTTGGCACAGCGTTTACCGACTTTGGCAGCTTTGTAGGCACCTCTGTAGGCAAGCTGACCCAGCCACTGCTTAACGCGGGCCTTGACACTCTTGCGGAATCAACCAACTCTGTTGCCAACTCCATTCTGCAAAACGCCGATGTCATCAATACCGCTGGCGATGTGCTTGGCTACGCCACCGCGTTCTATTCGGCAACGCAGGGCGAGTGGGGCAAGGCTGCAGGGCAAGCAATTGGAACGTATTTTGGCGGGCCAATAGGCGCGATGATTGGCGGCAAGATTGGCGGTTTCGCTGATGATCTTTTTAGCGGTGGCGGTGGCCCCAAGTCAGAAAGCACATACGGCAGCAATGTGCCGCAGTACGGCGATTCCAGCGCTACCGCGTTGGCTGGCACATTTGCCACAGGCGTCGAATCCGCATGGACTGCGCTGGCCAAACAACTCGAACTCAATACCGCTTTGAAAGTCGGCTCGTTTGTCAGCATCGACAACCAAGGTGATGCACTGACACAGTTTGCCGCCAATGGCAGTGTTAACGGCAATGAAATCTACAGTCGATCCGGGCGTGGTGGAGGTTATGAGAATGTTGGCCGCAGCGAAGACGACCTGCGCGCGGCAATGGCCGAAGAAACCACCCGCCTGCTGTTTTCGGCACTTAAAGCAAGCGATTTACCCCAGCAGTACAAGGTCTATTTGAACGGCATTGCCGACAATGTAGACGCCATGAACGTGGCAATTGGTGATGTGACGCTGATCAGCGACTTCAACAAAGCGCTGGAAATTTTGCCCTTTGAGCAACTGAAGAACCTTAGCTTTGACGCGGCCAAGGGTCTGATCATCTTCTCAGGCGGCATAGAGCAACTTGGTGCCAACATGGGCACCTACTACACCAACTTTTACAGCGCCGAAGAACAGCGCGCCCAAACCATCAAGAACATTGGCGCTGCCACGGGCGATGTGCTGACCCCGTTGCTCCAAAGTTTGACAGAGGGTAAAACACCCGCGCAAGAACTGCGAGACAGTTTCCGCGCCATTACTGAGCAGCAAGACCTCACTACCGAAAGCGGCCAGCGCACCTATGCCGCACTGTTGGGTGTATCGGGCGCATTTGCGGAGCTGACACCAATATTGCAGACAGCCACCGAAGCAGTTGACGCAGCCCTTGTAAAAATGCAAGAGGATGCCGCAAATCTTGCTGTTGAGCTACTAACTGCCCAAGGCGATACAGCCGGTGCAGCTGCCGCGCAACGCGCCATAGACACCGCCGGGTACTCGGAGCTTGCGATTGCGCAGTACGATGCAAACACTGCTACCCGCGCATTAATTGACAGCACTATTGCTGCATCAGCCGCGTCGGATAACCTGTCAAGCCTGCTGTCTAACATGGTCAGCCGATTTGCATCAGCCGTAGCAAGTGCAGAGCAAGCACTCGCCAATGCCAGCAATGGCATCAAGTCGGCCTATGACGCTGAATCTGCCGTTATCAAGGCCACAAAAGACAAATTCACCACCATTAGCCAAACCTTTGCCAACTTTGCCACTGACCTTGCCGGGGCGGTTGACACGCCAGCCCAATCTTTTGAACGCCTGCGTGCTCAATACACAAGCCTGAGTGACATGGCAAGGCTTGGTGATGCCGACGCGGCCTCCAGAGCCGTCAGCGTTGGTGCACAGCTTAAAGACAGCATCATCGCCCGTTCAGGCACCCGTGAACAGGCTGAACGTGAAATTGCCAAACTGATCAACTCTGCAACCACAACCTCAGGAATTGCCAACACGCAAGCCAGCCTTGCCGAGGTATCGCAACAACAACTTGACACACAGGTCAGCGGGTTCATTAACCTCAATGACTCCGTGCTGTCAGTCAAGGATGCCATCGAGAAATTCAAAGCGTCACAGACCGCGCTTGATGACGTGCGCAATAAGTATCTCAAGTCAGTTGACCTTTCCCTGTCGTCACAAAGCATATTGGCCACGGGCGGCACAGTCGCTACGGCGCAAAACTACACGCTCAAAGAGGTGTCTGATGCACTTGTCAATTACTTTGAAAATGGCGGTGAGGCATCTGATCTTGCCACAGCAGCACAAAATAACTACGGCATCAGCGCGCCTACACTAGCTGTAGCTGCTGAAACGATTGCAGCGACAACCCCAGCGGGTGAGGCCAATACAGCCGCCACCATAGCGGCTAATGCGGCCACTACATCTGCAACACGGCAAGTTGCCATTCGGGACTACATCACCGGGGCAATGGGAATTTATTCCGGTGCTGATCTGGCAAGAGACATATACCGTCAGGCGATATTGGTTGGCACCACACAGGCAGAGATTGCGGCGGCTATTGGATGGACACCTACGGCTGTCAAAGACTTCTTTGCTGGCGCTGGCATCCCCCAATTTGCTGCGGGCACTAATTACACGAATGAAGGCCTGGCTTACCTGCACGAAGGCGAGGCAGTGGTGCCAAAGGCGTACAACCCGTCAGCCGGTGGTGGCGGCGTGGACACAGCCAAGTTGGAAGCACTGATTGAACGCCTGACCGCTGAAGTGGCAGAGCTTAAATCCGCATCCAAATCCACAGCGGCCAGCACCAGCAAGTTGGCATCGCAATTCGACACAGCGACTGAAGGTGGCCGCGCTATCTTGACTGAGGCTTACGCATGAGTGATCCCCTACGCTTCATCAGACCCACATCCGTGACTGATGCCATCCTGACCAGTAGCACCGTTGCCGAAACGGATCACACCGCATGGAATGTCGCTACCAACTACACGGTCGGCACTCAGGTAATGCGGGCGGTGTCAGGTGTGCATAAGAACTTTGAGAGCAAGACAGGCGGCGTCAATGCCACCGTGCCAGAACTTGACTCGACGCATTGGATTGACCTTGGGCCAACAAACCGATGGGCCATGTTTGACCGCAAGGTCGGCACTGCCACCAGCGCATCCAACAGCATGACTGTTGTGTTGAAACCTGGGCGAATCAACAGCTTGGCTCTGCTGCAAATCGACGCTGCCACGGTCACGATTGACCTGACTGTTGGAGGCGAAAGCGTTTACAGCGCCAGCATGGACTTGTCCAGCGGCAATCTGGTGGGCGATTGGTATCAGTATTTTTACGAGCCGGTATATCAGCAAGACACTGTTGTTATCACCAACCTGGTGGATGCGGCCCTGATGGACTTTCCAGCCTACGGAGAAGGCATCCTAACAGTCACGCTCACCCGCACAGGTGGCACCGTGTCGTGCGGTGCGCTGATCGTGGGTCTGTACGCAGACATTGGCCGCACGCTGATGAGTCCGACCATCAGCATCACAGACTACAGCCGCAAAGACGTTGACACCTACGGCAACTACGACATCTTGCAGCGTGCGTACAGCAAGCGCATGAGCCTCAACGCCTTGGTGGACAAGGCCGAAGTCGATCAAGTCGCCCGTACTTTGGCGCAGTACCGCAGCACGCTGCTGGTGTGGGTAGGCGCCGGCAACCTGTACACCAGCATGATCATTTACGGCTTTTACAAGGATTGGGAGATAAACATCAACACCTACCAAAACAGCAACCTGTCGTTGCAAGTTGAAGGACTAGCATGACCATCACAGCACTACCCACGCCGCCACAAAGATCAGATGGGCCTGACACCTTCGCCAACAACGGCGACACCTTCATTGCTGCGTTACCGCTTTTTGTCACTGAAGCCAATGCGCTCGGCGCTCAAGTATCAGCAGACGCCGCAGCGGTAGCCTTGGTCGCACCAGGGGCCATTGCAGCCGCGCAGTTTCAAGGCGAATACTCAGCAGGCGTGACTTACTCGGTGGGGCAGTCTGTGTCCTACGGCGGAGACACTTGGTTTGCCAAGACGGTCAATCTGGCAGTGACGCCGGTCACCGGGGCAAACTGGCAAAAGGTGCAAGCGATA
>CAZOXS010000062.1:0-3299 GCA_964583785.1 uncultured Victivallales bacterium | reverse complement strand
AGAACGCCGGGAAGGGCGAAGTGTGCTCAAAAATGGTGATTCCAGCCCATCAGGCGGCCAAAAACCCACACGCGCACAGCATCCGCCATTTTCCCTTGCAGAACCCCTCGTGGTTCCCGGCTTCAAGCGGGAACCACGAGGAGTTCTGCAAGTGCCTCCATAAATGTATTATTTCCCGAAACTATCCAACAAAAATGTAATTGTTCGCGCGCGTTGGTTGCTGTCGCTATTGCGTAAGTATTTGATTCCGAATAGATTGCCACTCCATTGGTTCTGTTGGCACGTATGCTGCTAAAATGTTTGCCGAAGCAATCGGCGGGTTGCAATGTCTAAGCGTTAAGGGTAGTCTTGAACGATCAAGAAAGGAACGGTGAAGAAATGGCAGAGGTCAGGGAGAACGAGATCACGGATAGTTACGGTGAGAATGTATTCAATGTGCGGGCGATGCGGAATTATCTTTCGGAGAAGGCATGTACCTCGCTGACGAAGACGATTTCCGAGGGGTCGGCCTTGGATGCCAGCATTGCCGACGAGGTGGCCGAGGCGATGAAAACCTGGGCGATCGAGAAGGGCGCTACGCATTTCACGCACTGGTTCCAGCCGTTGACAGGAATAACGGCCGAGAAGCACGACTCCTTTGTAACGCCTGATAACGAGGGCGGGGCGGTTCTGCGATTCTCCGGCAAGGAGCTGATCCAGGGCGAGCCGGATGCCTCCAGTTTCCCGTCGGGCGGTTTGCGGGCGACATTCGAGGCGCGCGGCTACACGGCCTGGGATCCGACGAGCCCGGCGTTCATCAAGGAAGGGCCAAACGGGGCGACCCTTTGCATCCCGACGATCTTCTGCGGGTATCATGGCGAGGCACTGGATAAGAAGACGCCGCTGCTGCGCTCGATGGAAGCACTCAACACCCAGATTTGCCGGCTTGGCAAGTTCTTCGGCATCGATTGTCCCGGCAAGCGGGCATGGCCGACCCTCGGGCCGGAACAGGAGTACTTCCTGATCGACAAGGACTACTTTGATGCGCGGCTGGACCTCGTGCAGACCGGACGGACGCTTTTCGGTCGCAAACCAGCTAAGCACCAGCAGATGGAGGATCACTATTTCGGGTCGATCAAGACCCGTGTGATCGCCTTCATGACGGATCTGGACCATGCACTCTGGAGTCATGGAGTACCATCGCGCACCCGTCACAACGAGGTTTGTCCGGCTCAGTTCGAGATCGCGCCGATGTTCGAGAACCTGAACCTCGCGGTTGATCACAACATGATCGTGATGGATACGCTGCGCTCGGTAGCCGAGGAGCACGATTTCGTCTGCCTGCTGCACGAGAAGCCGTATGCGGGGGTCAATGGTTCCGGCAAGCACAACAACTGGTCGGTCTGCGGGCCGGACGGCAAGAACTGGCTGACGCCGGGCGACAACCCGCACGAAAACGCCAAGTTCCTGACGATGATCGTGGCGCTGATGAAGGCGGTTGATACGCATGCCGACCTGCTGCGCGCCTCGGTGGCCACAGCGGGCAATGATCACCGGCTCGGGGCGAACGAGGCTCCGCCGGCGATCATCTCGATCTTCCTCGGGGATCAGCTCTCCGATGTGATTGAGCAGCTCGAGAAGGGAGGTGCCAGCAGTTCGAAGCAGAGTGGCTTCATCAAGCTGGGGGTCACATCACTGCCGACCCTGCCGCGGGATGCCACGGATCGCAATCGGACATCGCCGTTCGCCTTTACCGGCAACAAGTTCGAATTCCGTGCGGTCGGCTCCGACCAGAGCTGTGCCGGGCCGAACGTGGTGCTCAACACGATCGTGACCGAGGCGATTGACGAGATCTGCACGGCACTGGACAAGGCCCTGGTGGCAGGTGCTGAATTCAACGCGGCACTGCAGGAGATCCTGTCGGGTCTCGTGAAGAAGCACAAGCGCATTCTGTTCAATGGCGACAACTACACTGCCGAGTGGGTCGTTGATGCGGAGAAGCGCGGACTGCCGAACCTTCGCAAGTGCCCGGAAGCACTGGCGGCGATTGTAACCGACAAGGCGATCAAGCTGTTCAGCAAGTACAACGTGCTTTCCGAGGTGGAGGTTCGCTCGCGCTATGCGATCTACAAGGCGGCCCATGAGGAGGCTGTCGTGATCGAGGCGCGCTGTGCCGTGACGATCGCGCGGACGCAGATTGCGCCGGCGGCGCTGGCCTACCAGGCCGAACTGGCCGAGACGATCACCTCCGTGAAGGCGGCGGGCATCAGCGATGTGGGCGAGACGAACGCGCTGCTGAAGTCGGTTAGCAAGCATATCAACGGCTTGCTCGCAGGCATCCGTAAGGTGGAGGAAGTGGAGGAGGCGGGTGATCCGCTGGCGACGCTGGCGGCTATGGCCACCCTGCGTGCGGATGCGGATGCGCTCGAAGGCCTGGTGCCGGACGACATGTGGCCGCTGCCGTCCTATACGGAAATGCTGTTCATGTACTGATTAAGGCTATAAAACATAAAAGCCGCTCTCCCTCCGGGGAGAGCGGCTTTTATGTTTTATAGCGGGCAGCGTGCCTATAAAACCGCGATATAAAGATAGTAAGCCCTTTGGACACGACTACGGCCCGCCTAATTCGTTTGACGAGCATAAGCATGTAGGTCGCGGCGCCTCGCCCGACCGCCGAGCATAAGTCGCCCGGCTGCCAGCAGTGCTTATGCTCTGTGCTTATGCTCGGCTGGACAGGCGAGGCACCTGTCCTACGTTTGCCTGCAACGTCGGTCTTCAGGCCTCCCTCACTTAATCGGAAATTAACTTCAGCACCCGGTAGGCCTCGGTGGCACCCCATGCCTGGGCACAGCAGCCGCGCTGGTGGTGCGGGTGGTTGCCGTCGAGGACTTCGGGCAGGTGACCGGCACAACCTTGCTGCAGCAAGTCCCCGATGCTGGTCATTAACGACAGGGCGGTGGGCTGCAGGACGGGATCATGCATCACCATGGCCTCGCAGTAAGCGGGGAACGGCCAGGTCCAGGCGGTCCCATTGTGGTAGGCGGGCTTGCGTTGCGTATCCTCGTCGCCGCGGTAGGTGCCG
This sequence comes from uncultured Victivallales bacterium, assembly GCA_964583785.1. Taxonomy (GTDB): domain Bacteria; phylum Verrucomicrobiota; class Kiritimatiellia; order UBA8416; family UBA8416; genus UBA8416. Next base: position 238 of record CAZOXS010000062.1, on the reverse strand, counting down.
AAGTAGGGATGATCCGGATTATTCAGCAGCCCATGACTACCCGTTACAGGCAGTGGCGGCGAAACGGGTTGATCGGCAAGGCTGCGGATGGCACCGGGGATGAGGAGTCGGCCGCAGGCGTTGAGAATCCCGCGCACTTGCAATGGCTCCTCAATCGCGCCCAGGGTGATGGCAAAGAGCTGGTTCGGGCGCAGGGCATTGTCCGCTATGGCCTTGGCGGCGGGAGTCCCCGGCTGGG
>CAZOXS010000061.1:0-2908 GCA_964583785.1 uncultured Victivallales bacterium | reverse complement strand
TCTGCTTGGCGGGCATGGTGACTTGATCGTCGACCAGGAACTGACGCACGGACGGGGTCTTATGAATAAAAGCGACCAGGTGTCCGAGGTCGTCGGCGAGGGCATCAACACAGTGGTTGGCCTCGGCAATGCCGTGCAGCGCCCGTGCATAGGCTTCGACTTTATGGCTTGAGGGGTTCATGGCGGTTCTTCTTGAGGCGCTCGATGAACTGGTCGGCCAGCTCCTCATGGCGTTTCTCGTCGAGATTCTCACGGATGATCTGGCGGGCGATACGCACCGACAGCGAGGCAACCGTCCCCTTGAGCTCGTCCAGACTCTTGCGGGTCTCGTTCTCGATCTCGCTGCGGGCACGCTCCAGCAGCAGTTCGGTCTGTTGCCGTCCGGCCTCGGCGGCTTCCTGCTTGATGCCGGCCACGATGCGGTGGCCTTCCTCGATTGCCTCGCGCGCCTGTTGGCGCGCCTCGGCCATGCCGGCCTGTTGCTGCTCAAGCAGTTTGCGCGCCTCAACGTGTGCTGTCTCGGCCTTTTGGATGGCCTCGCGGATCGTCGCCTCGCGGCGCTGTAGCATCTCGCGCAACGGCTTGAAGGCAAAGCGCGATAGCAGCAGCATCAACCCCGCGAAGGTCGCGAGTGACCAGAGAAAAAGACCTGCATCGAAATGGCCCATGTGGAATCCCTTTTAGTGCGACGGCGATTCGACCGCGATGGGGGCAAGGTCTGATGTCGCCACCGGCTGGCTGTTGCCGGAAGGCGTCTTGCCCGCCAGGGTAAAGGCGATCAGCAGGGCATAGAGGCAGAGCGCCTCGATGAACGCGATCGCCAGGATCATCAGCTTCTGGATCTGGGGGACGGCTTCGGGCTGGCGGGCGGCGGCCTCCACGCTCTTGGAGGCGAGCATGCCGATGCCGATGCCGGTGCCGAGGGCGGCAAGGCCGATGGCCAGTCCGGCCCCGAGCCAGGCGAATGCTTCAGGTTGCATAAGCAGGTTCCTCGTTCTGGGTTCGTTGTTCTGGGTTAAGATGCAAATCAGATTCCGGGAACGCTACATCATTCCTGCCCCGACGACAAGGCGCGAATTTCAATGCGCATCCATGGCGTCCTTGATATACATGCCGGCGAGTAAGGTAAAGATAAAGGCCTGCAGGAAGCCGACTAGCAGCTCGAAGACGCTCATGACCACGGCTCCGGCATAGGGCAGGGGCTTGAGGAACCAGGTGCTCGAGGCGACCATTCCCAGGAAGATCAGGATCAGGGCATGCCCCGCCAGGATATTGGCGAACAGACGAATCGCCAGCGACAGCGGACGGGCGAGCCAGCTGACCACCTCGATCGGGAAGGCGAAGATCCGCACGGCCAGCGGCAGTCCCGGCGGGGCGAAACGCGCGAGAAACCCGAGCAGGCCGTGCTGGCGGATGTTGACCATGACCGTGGCGGCAAAGACGATCAGGGCCAGGGCACCCGTCACGCTGATGCTGGAAGTCATGGCCTTGACGTGCGAGGGCAGGGGGACCAGCGACATCAGGTTGCTGAAGAGGATTAAGAAGAAGAGCGTGAGCAGGAAAGTCGACCAGCGGGCCGCCTGCTTGCCGAGGATCTCGCGCCCGGCACTGCGGTCGATGAACTCGATCAGTGCCTCCATCAGGTTCGGTAGCACGCCCGTGGCGACAAGGGCCTTGCGGCGGCAGCCGAGCGTCAGCACCGTGAAGCAGGCCAGAGCGGCGATCCAGAGCAGCACGATCTCGTTGGTAATGCTCAGGTCGATGCCGAACAGCGCCGGCAACTGGATAATCACGGTTCTTTCAATCTCGTGCATGGCTTGCCTATAACTTCAATTCAGACCACTATATATTGTGGTTTTGTCTCTCTTTGGACACAACTGCTGTCTGCCTATTTCGGTTCACGATTACGGGCGACGAGAATGGTTAACGATTCAAATGTCCACTCGTAATCCGCTCTCGTCGCCGTTCTCGTTCACCGAGCTCCGAGCATAAGCATGTAGGTCGTGGCGCCCTCGCCCGACCTCCGAGCATACGTCGCCTGACAGCCAACTGACCGCTGCCCGGCAGCCAACTCTGCTTATGCTCTGTGCTTATGCTCGGCTGGACAGGCGAGGGCGCCTGTCCTACGTTGCGTCTGCGATCGACACCTCTCAAATAAGTTACCACCCTCGTTTTTGCCAACCCCGGTGGGTGGCGGCCTATAACTTCAGGCGGCCGCAATCGCCGCCAGTACAGCCTCATGCAAAACGCCATTCGTGGCCAGCACCCCCTGGTTGCGGCGCAAGGTGCGCCCCTGTGTGAAATCGAGCGGTTGGCCGTGGATGTCGCTGACCCGTCCGCCGGCCTCCTCGACGATCAGCGCGCCGGCGGCATGATCCCAGATTTTCTCCTCGTAGTCGGCCCGCGTCGGCAGGCGCAGGTAGACATCGGCCTCGCCGCGTGCCGTCACGGCATACTTGCACTGACTATCGAGGCGGGCGGGCGCGGCGGTTGTGCCTAGCGCGGAACAGATTGCGCCAGCCCTTCCCTGGGCGGTATGGCCGCTCTCGAACGATTCGCAGAAGACCGCCGCTGCCGGTTCGGCACGCCGACTGACACGGACAGGCTGCGGCGCACCGCCGTCGATCGGTTGGCACCAGGCGCCGCCGCCGCGCAGGGCATGGAAAAGCTTGCCGCGCGGGGCATCCGCGGCGGCGGAGAGCGAGTCGGACAGATACGGACAGCCCAGCACGCCCAGCACCACCCGCCCATCCTCGATCAGGGCCAGTGCCACGGCATACTGGTCGCCGCGGATAAACCCCTTGGTGCCGTCGATCGGGTCGATCGTCCAGAACCGGCCGGAGGCCCCCCCGGTTGCGCCCCCGCCTGCCAGCGCATCGAGCATGGCCTGCGGGCCGATCGCCGGATC
>CAZOXS010000060.1:0-6115 GCA_964583785.1 uncultured Victivallales bacterium | reverse complement strand
TTGCGTCCAATGCGGTCACGACGATCTGGGCAACGCCTAACGCCTCCTTCACAACAGCAAATGAGTTGCCACCAGTCGTTGGTGTGGGCAGTGGAGCGGATCCCGTGGCGTATGTGGAGGCTACTTTGCACGGTGTCATTTCCGTGTTCAACGGCGTGGTTAACGATGTGCGTATTTACCTCGGCGGCAGCGACGGCGGCACGGATCCGCTGCTATGGGATACCAATTATGTGTTTGATGTTTCGTCATTAACCGAGAATGTCGCGTTCAGCACGAATCTGACGGGGCTGACCGAGGGGTCTAACTACTTCTATCGTGTCTATGCCACGAACGCTTACGGCGATGCCTGGTCGGCTCCTGTCGAGGCCTTCACCACGCTGACGGCCGCCGATGGCACGTGGCTGGGGGTTTCCGGGAATTGGACAAACGCAAACGTCTGGGTAAGCAATACCGTGGCACGCGGTACCGACCGGACGGCCAACTTCACGGGTGTGAATATTGCCGCGAACCAAAGCATCACGAATGATGCTGCCACTGGTATCGGCCACATCGTGTTCACGGATCTGACCACAGCCGACAGGGATTTGACCATTGCGGGCGGTTCGCCGCTCACGCTGACTGTATCCAGCAACACGCCCACAATCAATGTGACGCAATCCGGTCGCACGCTGACGATAGGTGCACCGTTGGCAGGGACGCAGGGTTTGACCAAGACCGGCCCGGGAACTCTGACGCTTTCGGGGACCAATACGTTCAGTGGTGGCACGTTTATAAATGGGGGGGTGCTTAAGGTCACTGCTACAAACAGCGCTTTGGGTAGCTCGGGAAACATCACGTTCGATGGTACCGCTACGCTGTCCGGCACGGCGGCCGCGCCCTACACACTGGGCGCACTCACCATCAACAGTGGTACGGCGACGATTGAGGGATCTTCCAGTCGAAACTACAACTTCACCACGTTATCCGGCTCTGGTAAGTTGTCGTGGAAAGGTGGTGCAGGCAGTCCCTCCCTCTCAGTAACGGACGCCAGCACGTTCACGGGGGCCATTGAGCTCGGGAGCACCTCTGCCGGGAGTCAGACCATCCAAGTCCCGAACCTGAAGGACGAGGTTGGAGCGGGCAATATCCAAATGAATCAAGGGGTTTTCGGGCAGTCTCAAACATTTAAGCTGAACGCCGGGGGTGCCGTTGGGGTGACACTGAGCAATCGCCAGATTGAGTTCGTTGCCGGTGGCGCTAATGCCCCTTTGCTGTTGGATAACTCTAGTGCGAATGCTGCAGCTACTTTCGTCATCAATACATCGCTACTTAACGCCGATAACGATGGCAAGATCCTGCAACTGCAGGGTAGTAACACCGGTGAAAACGAGTTTGCGGGTGCGATTGGCAACGGGACTGGCGGAGGAGCGGTCTCCCTTACCAAGTCCGGCAATGGCAAGTGGATTCTCTCAGGCACGAACACGTATACCGGAAACACGACGGTTTCAGCGGGTACGTTGGCAATTGCCAATAGCGAGGCCTTGCCCGATGCTACGCACCTGCTGATTACGAGCGGCAAGATTGTGGATCTGGGTGCTGATTTACGCATTGATATCAGTGCCCTGACACTAGGCGGCGTGGTGCAACCCAATGGCGTATATGGATCCACTGCCAGCATCGCCACAAACACGAGTGCGTACTTCACAGGAACCGGTCTGCTGTATGTGGGCGTGAGATCCCCAGCGGTGCGCGCAACGTCTACAGCCAACATTTCCACGAGCACGGCAGACCTGCAGGGCGTTCTGGATGCCGAAGTGGAAGCGGTCACGGTTACGGCTTACTTGAGCACGACGAGCAATGCGACAGCGCAGGCCTGGAGCGATGATGGCACGAAGCAGACTTTTGCTCTTGGTAGCTTCACCAATATCGTGGATCAGGCTCTGACGGTTCCCGTAACCGGGTTATCGGGAGGCACCACTTATTACTACACGTTCGTGGCCTCGAATGCGGTAACTACGGCATGGGCTATTCCGGGCGCAAGCTTCGAGACGACTAGTGCTCCTGCGGTGGACAATGCGGGTGGTGCCACGAATATGGATACCGTATCCGCAACGCTGCGTGGTCAGTTGACAGCCGGTGGCGTCGCCAATGCCTATATTGCCTGGGGTGCTACTGTGCCTGCCTCATCTAATGTCCTCGGTAATTGGGATGCGGTTATCCCGATAGGTGTCGTTTCGGTTGGAGAGGTATTCTCGGCAGGTATTAGTGGATTGACACAGTCCTCGACGTACCACTATCGCTGTTTCGTTAGCAATGATGTGGCGACGGCTTGGTCGGTTGTAACGAACTTTGTGACAGCAGCTCCGGTTGTCTATACGGGGCCAGATGGAGCGTCCAATACTGATCGTTGGAATACGGACGCCAACTGGGATAGTGGTGCCGGTACAGTACCGTCGGGCAATGTAGATGTCGTGATCGAGACAGGTCGCAAGCCCTGGGCGAATTATAGCACCCCCGCTTATACGGGGCGGTTGACACTGGAGGCCAACAGCAATCTGGGCCTCGGGACAACAACCGGAAACAATACGGTCAACGCATTGGGTACTGGGCCGATCACCTTGGGTAGCGGATCCACGATTATCATGCGCTACGACGCGAACTATACGTTCAATCAAAGTATTGTCCTTGCAGGAGCAGCGACCATCAGTCTTTCTGAGTCAACGAGTGGTCGTAAGACGCGAACCTTTGTTGCACCTATCAGTGGGAATTATGTACTGACACTCGCAGGCTCGGGCGGCAACATAACGACGTTAAGTGCATCCAATAGTGTTGCGGGCATTACGACGACACAGGCGACTGGCGCATCAACCAATTGGAAGATCATTGCCAATTCGGCAGGGTCATTAGGCAATGGCGATGTGACCATCAGCGATACGGTTAACCTTGTTGTGGATGCAGCCAATGTGATGCACGATTCCGCTGCATTGCATCTAAATGGCGCAAAATCAACAACTGATGCCACGAAACTTGTCATGAATGCCAGTGACACGATCTTTCAACTCTATATTGACGGTGTGCAGCAGCCGGGCGGTGCTTACACAAATGGCAGTGCAAGCTGGATATCGGGGGCCGGCACGCTGACGGTCACTGATTGGCCATCCAGCATCACCAATACGAGCGCGTCTAGTGTGGAGCCTACGACGGCGGATTTGGCCGGTGATCTCAGCATCTCTAATGAGACCTTTGATGTGGTCGTCTACTGGAGCGAAAGCAATAATGTGGACTCGGTTGCCTGGTTGGCAGATGGCACGGCCTCGAATATGCTGGTTGGGTCTTATAGCGCGTCGAGTGCTGTCACGGGCTCAGTCGCAAACCTGACGCCAGTTTCGACCTATTACTACACGTTGCGTGCTACCAATGCACTGGAAGATCTCTGGGCCAGTTCGAACGTGTCTTTTAGTACACCGGGTATTCTTGCTTTGCCTGTGGTCACGGCAGCGGGCGGCGCGACCGATATTGGCGTGGGCGGCGCGACCCTGAACGGGTTGCTGACAACCGGTGGCCAAGCGGATGCAACAATCGTCTGGGGTACTGCTGATGGTGATACCAACAGTATCAGTGCCTGGCAAAACCAGATCCCGATGGCACAGGTCAATGAGTCCTTTGCCTTCTCAAGTGCGGTGAGTGGTCTGCTCTATGGTCCGCAGTATGCGTATCGCGTTTACGTTACGAATAGCCTGGGTGAGGCGTGGTCAGCGGTATCTTCCTTCTCTACATTGCCGCCGGCGGGTGCCGATGCGCCTGCGATCACCAATACAACCGTAACGAACATCACCCAAACCGCAGCGGATTTAGTCGCTACGCTTGATGCCACCCAATCCATCTTCACGGTTAGCGTGTATTGGAGCGAAAGCAATAATTTGGATTCGGCAACCTGGCTGGCGGACGGCACGGCCTCGAATATGGTTTTGGGCACATATACGAATGTGAGCGATCTGTCGTTGACCGGAGCGGTCGCAAACCTGACCAGCGGTACGGCCTATTACTACACCTATCTGGCAACGAACGAGACCACCAATATCTGGGCGAGCCCCAATGGTGCCTTTGGTACTGTCGGTACGCCATCGGTTGATACCGCCAGCGGCGCAATCGGATTTGCTAACGGTGCCACCCTGAACGGACGAGTCATCTTCGATGGTAATGCGGCACTTGACGATGTGCGCATCTACTTCGGTACAACGGATGGCGGAACCAACGCCACTAACTGGGATACGAATTTCGTGTTTAACGTGGGTGACATAACCGTGGGTAATGTTTTCTCCACCAATGTGACCGATCTTCTTTACGGCAAAGCCAACAACTATCGCGTCTATGCCTCAAATAGCTATGGCGTAGGCTGGTCGGATGTTGCAACTGTGCTAAGCGCTCCGCCAGAGGTGCCGTGGACACCTGCGCTGATTGATACGGTTGCATGGTATGATGCCGCAGATACCAATACGATGACGTTTAATGGTAGCACCGTGTCGCAGTGGGATGATAAGAGTGGCAATCACAACAATGTTAGGCAGTTAACTCCTGCTAGTATGCCATCATATAATTCTTCAGATAGTAGAATGAACAATAAGCCGACAATCGGTTATGACTTGGCACGGAAATATCTCCAATCAACGAACACGTTCGCGGCGAAGAGAAGTTATTTTACGACTTACTATGATGCAGCAACATTTAACAGTTGGAACGCCCTTTCGGCTTCGGCCAACGATAGTGTAAGAATAGCAGGTGCTCAATCCACCCAAGCATATTTTAGTGATACGGGTATTGAAACATCGTACAAGGATGGATCTTCTGCAACGAACTATCAGAGTACTACTACGCCTGTCTTACCAATGGGGCCGACTCTATGGGACTTTACGCTTGATTCAACAACAACCAATCAATGGCTAATATTATCTGGTACAGCTTCCTATGCTGGTTGGCTAAATGGTGCCTTAGGCGAGATGATCTTCACAGATGGTACGGAAGACCTGACGACGCAACGGATTTTGGAAGGCTATCTCGCTCATAAGTGGGGAACGGCTACCAATCTGCCGTCATCTCATCCGTACAGGAATGAGGCTCCAGGCACGCCCGGAAACTTTGGCGTAACCAATACGGTTGCCACAAACATTTTGTCAATAACCGCTGACTTGCTTGGGTCACTGGATGCCACTCAGTCGGTATTCACGGTCACAGCCTACTGGAGCACGAATGACCATGCTGACGCCTCGGCGTGGTTATCTGACGGAACCAAGGGAACGGCATCAATTGATACGTTCACGAACGTAATGGGGCAATCACTCAGCGCGTCGGCGTCGGGGCTTGCTGATGGCACGACCTACTACTATACGTTTGTGGCGACGAATGCCGCGACAAATCTCTGGGCGAGCCCGAATGCAAGCTTCACTACGGTGGCGGCAGATCCTCCGGTTGTCGGCACGGCGGGAGGTGCCACCAATATCGGCGTTGGCGTTACGACGCTACAGGGAGAGGTAACTGCGATCAATGGCACGCTTAGCGATGTGCGGATGTACTTCGGTACTACTGATGGCGGCACGAACAATCCAGCCAACTGGGATACGAATTTCGTGGTTGTCGCGGGTGACGTCGCTGAAGGGGTTGCCTTCGCGACGAATGTGACTGGGCTGCTCTATGGCCAGCCCTACACCTACCGGGTCTATGCCACGAACGCCTTTGGTGATGCCTGGTCGACAGCGGCGGGTTTCAATACACAGATTCCCGGAGATGCTGGCATCACGAATACGACCGCAACCAATATTACCCAGGCCGCCGCGCGCTTGCAGGGAACGCTTAATGCGACGCAGTCAGTCTTTGCGGTGACCGCCTATTGGAGTACGACGGACCATGCCACGGCGGTGGATTGGCTTGCAGATGGCACGGCCTCGAATATGGTGGTCGGAACGTACACTAATGTGGTTGGTCAGTCGTTGAGCGTGGAGGCGACGGGGCTTACTGATGGCACGATCTACTACTATACGTTTGTGGCCACGAATGCGGTGACGAATCTCTGGGCCACGCCGAATGCAAGCTTTACAACGGTGGCGGCACAGCCTCCGGTTGTCGGCACGTCCGGCGGTGC
>CAZOXS010000059.1:0-2652 GCA_964583785.1 uncultured Victivallales bacterium | reverse complement strand
GTATCCGCGACAAATGGTTCGCCCGTAAACACGAGGAAACGATCATGCTGCCGGGGACGACCGATGAGGCGGGGCTCGGCGAGCTGACCAGTGAGGCCTGCGAGGATCGGTTGTCCCGTGTCTACCGCTGGATCGGTCCGGCCTGGTACCAGCGCGATGTCACCATTCCGGCAGACTGGGCGGATCGGAAAGTATTCCTCTTTCTCGAGCGCACGAAGGATTGCCAGGTCTGGGTAGACGGCACCTGGGCGGGTAGCGACAACTCCTTGTCCACCTCGCCTCAGTTCGATATGTCGGCGTTGCTCACGCCGGGTACGCACACCATCAGCATTCTTGTCGACAATTCCAAGCTGCCGCCGGTCGGTCCCTGCCACCAGGTGGACGAGCGGACGCAGACCAATTGGAACGGCATTGTCGGGCGCATCGAACTCCGCGTCCGCGAGCCGATCTACATTCGCTCGCTGCAGGCCTATCCCGATCTCACCCCGGCCAACGTGCCCAACCCGGATGCGGATGAACCGATCAAGCTCGGGCTCAAACAGGGACAATCCACCATTGAGCTTGTCGCGGAGGTCGTCAACGACTTGCGCTGGTCGGGTAAAGGCGGCTTCACGTTCAGGGCGGAAGTGGTCGGGCATGAGGATGCCTTTTCCATTCCCCCCGTCGAGGCCGGCAAGCTGCTTGACCAGGGCGTCCAGCAGGTCAAGGCCAGGCTGATCCTGCCCGCCGGGATCCCGGCCTGGGATGAGTTCAGCCCTGTCTTGTTGCGCATCACGATGCAGGTCGAAGCCATGCCGGTGGTCGACTGGATGCGTGACTCGCTCACTATCACCTGCGGGCTGCGCAGCTTTACGACCGCGCGCGGACAATTCGTCATCAACGGCCGGCGGACCTTCCTGCGCGGCAAGAACGATTGTGCGCTGTTCCCGCTTACGGGCTATGCGCCGATGGAAAAGACGTTCTGGCTCACGTTCCTCGGGGCAGGGCGGGATTATGGTGTCAACCACTACCGGTTTCATAGCTGGTGCCCGCCCGAGGCCGCCTTCCAGGCCGCCGATGAACTGGGCATCTACTTCCAGGTGGAATTGCCGAACAAGCGCGGCATCACCGAGCCGCAGAATGCCGACTACACCCCGCCGGCCGAGGCCTACGAGACGCTCGACGAGCTCAAGGGCGATGCCGGCGATCCCGCGTTGCGGACGGCCTACCTGACGCGCGAAGGGGAGCGCATCCTGAAGCAGTTCGGCAATCATCCGTCGTTTGTGATGTTGACACTCGGCAATGAGATCGGCGGTGACGAGCACGTCATGAAGGCGATGACCGATCGCTTCCGTGCACTCGACAGCCGTCACCTCTACGCGATGGGCACAAACGCCTGGCACTGGGATATCCGTCACCGCGAGGGCAACGACTTCTGGGTGATCAAGGGAACGCGCCAGGACACACATATCCGGGGGGCCTCGTGGGATAAACCGTGCCATATCGACAACGATCCGCCATCGACGACCAAGACCTACAGCGACTCGTTGCGCGGGGTTCCTGTGCCGGTTGTCGCACATGAAATGGCGCAGTACGAGGTATACCCGGATTATAGCGAGATCGCAAAGTACACGGGCGTTCTAAAACCGAAGAATCTGGAGATTTTCAAGGCTCGGCTGGAGAAGGCGGGGATGGGGGACCAGGCTCGTGATTTCCAGCGTGCTTCCGGGGCGTTGTCGATGGTCTGCCGCAAGGAGGATGTCGAGGCGCAAATCCGTACACCGGGCATGGCGGGTTTCCAACTGCTGGATATCCAGGACTTCAGCGGACAGGGGACGGCCCTGATCGGTATCCTGGATGTGTTCATGGAGTCCAAGGGGCTGACCACGCCCGAGGCGTGGCGGGCGTTCTGCTGCGAAACGGTTCCCTTGCTGATCATGAAGAAGTATACCTGGACGAATGATGAGACCTTCCACGCGCGGATCCAGGTGGCCCATTACGGCCCTGCCGACCTGCACGGGCAGGCCGTCCGTTGGTCGCTTGGCAGCGGCACGCAAACGCTCGGTGAAGGGCGCTTCCTGGCTGACATTCCCAGCGGGGAGGTGAGCGAGATCGATATCGTCTGTGTCCCGCTGGCGGCGGTCGACACGGCGCGGAAGCTGACCTTCGCGATCACGCTGCCTGGGACGCCCTATTGCAACCGTTATGATGTCTGGGTTTATCCGGCCCGCATAGATAGCCCTGAACCGGCGGGCGTGACGGTGACCCGTGCGTTGACGCCCGAGGCGCTGCAGGCACTGGACGATGGCGGTCATGTGCTCCTGATGCCAGAGCCAGGCTCCCTGGCGAACACCGTTGCCATGTCGTTCCAGACCGGCTTCTGGTCGCCGATGTTCAGGATGAAAGGACGGATCTGCCCGGCGACGGGCGGGGAGACGCCCGGTACACAGGGAATACTGCTCGATCCGCAGCATCCGCTGTTCGCGGGCTTCCCGACCGAGTTCCATGGCAACTGGCAATGGTGGCAACTGGTCAAGCATAGTGCCCCGGTGATCCTCGACGCCACGGAGGCGGCTTACCGTCCCCTCCTGCAGGTGATCGACGGTATTGACCGCAACCACAAACTCGGCCTGATCTTCGAGGCCAGGGTGGGGAAAGGACGCCTGCTGGTCT
>CAZOXS010000058.1:0-4737 GCA_964583785.1 uncultured Victivallales bacterium | reverse complement strand
GCCTGCCGCATCGCCAGCAGGGGGGCGGCCCCGATGGCGGCCTGCACCGTCGCCTTCGGCGAGAACGCCACGGCGACAAACAGGCGCTCACCCACCGTCAGCCGGCTACCGGCCAGACAGGCCAGCACACCCGCCCCGCGGGCCAGCAGGCCAAGCCCGATCACCGCCGTCCCGGCAAGCCCCGCCTGCCAGGCAACGCCGATATCCACTTGGGCACCGACCATGGAGAAGAGGATGATTTCGGCAAACACCCAGGTCTTGGCCAGCTTGGCCGCGATCTCGTGCGCCATCAGCTCCCGCCGCTCAAGGATAATGAACCCGATCGCCATCGCCGACACCAGCCCGGCAAACGGGAAGACATCCGCGAGCATGGTTTGCAGCCGCGCCAGCAGAATCGAGGCGGCAATCACCACCAGTGCCCGCTTGGTGGCCCGCGGATTGAACCGTTCAAACAGCTTGTAAAGGCCCGCCCCCACGAGCAGGCCGATCGCGACGCCGAAGACCAGGGAGAGCGGGATGCTGACAAGCTGCCCGACAAGGCCGGACTGCCGCCCGAGATAAAGTCCCATCACAATCCCGTGCAGCACGATGACATAAACGTCATCAACCGAGGCTGCCGCCATCACCATGGCCGGGATATCCTTGCCGGTCCCGCGACGTTCGTTGCTTAACCGGAGCATGGCCGGCACCACGACGGCGGGGGAAACGGCCGCGAGCACCGACCCCAGAATCGCGGATTCGAGCAGACTCAACCCCAGCAGCCGCGAACCGACCAGGGTGATGACGGCGGCCTCGATCGTCGCCGGCAGAAACGCCAGCAGCAACACCCGGCCGCCGACGCGGTGCAGCACCTTGCGGCTGAGCGCAAACCCGGCGCGCAGCAGGATCACAATCAGGGCGATCATCCGCAGGTCCGGCCCGATTTCTAGCAGGCTGTCATCCAGCCAGTCAGCCACATAAGGCCCAAGCACGACACCGATCAGCAACATGCCAACCAGCCCCGGCAAGCGCACAAGTCGGCACAGCCAGTCGGCAATCAGGCACAAGATAATGATTTCCGCGATACTCAGGGCCATGGCGTTCCGGGGTTGCAACAAGCGATTAAGCCAGGAACGCTATACCACGGAACACCACTCCGCAACCTTTATTTCTCGCGCGGATAGGGCCAGGCCATCAGGCCACCTTCCATGACCTTGACGTTCGTATAGCCCTGGGCCTCCAGGTAGTTGGCGACCTCGTAGCCGCGCAGCGAGATCTTGCAATAGGTGATGATCTCGCGATTCTTGTCGGCCGGCAGCTCGTTCATGCGGCGGCGCAAGGCACCCATCGGAATCAGCACTTCCCCGATGCCCAGGCGCATCTGCTCGAACTCATCGGCGCCACGCGTATCGATCAGGAACAGATCCTCGCCGGCATCGACGCGGGCCTTGACCTCGCGACAGGAAATCCCGTGCATACGCCCCTCAAGCTTGTTCTCAAGCGCATGCGCCGTCATGATAAGGTTGTCGATCGCCGAGGAGAACGGTGGCGCATAGGGCAAGTCGGCCACGGTCAGGTCGGTCACGGTAAGCTTGCCGTGCAAGGCCATCGCCGCGGCGGCGATACGCTTGCTGCAATCGCCGGGGCCGACACACTGCACACCGAGCAGGCGGCCGGTCCCGCGCTCGGCGACCATCTTGATCACCAGCAGCTTCCCACCCATAAAGCCCGGTTTGTCGGGTGCCGCTGTGATCACGGTCTCGACATCGAACCCGGCCTCGCGGGCGGTGCGCTCGTTCAATCCCGTCGCCCCGGCCGCATAATCGAACACCTTGCAGATACCGGTCTGGATCGTGCCCGGGAACTCGACATTCGTATCGGTGGCCACATTCTGTCCGGCCACGCGCCCCTGGAGATTGGCCAGGTCGCCGTAGGGGGCATGCACCCGCTGGCCCGTGATCAGGTTCGGAATCTCGATGCAGTCGCCGACGGCGTAGATATCGGGATCGTTTGTGCGCATGCAGGTATCAACCATTAGGCCACCCCGTTTGCCGACGTTCAGCCCAGCCGCCTGCGCCAGCTTCGTGTTCGGCCGCACACCAGTAGCCACGACAGCCAGTTCGCAGGGCAGCTCGGTGCCGTTCTTCAGCTTCACGCCCGTCAGCACCCCGTTCTCCCCGAGGAAGGCCGCCACGGGATTTCCCGTGATGACCAAGGATCCCTTGGCGGTCATGTGATTCTCCACCAGATTAGCCAGCTCCCTGTCGAGAAACGTCAGGATCTGCGGCAGCATCTCGACGACCGTGATGCCGATGCCAGCCAGTTCCAGCGCCTCGCAGGTTTCGACCCCGATCAGTCCCCCACCGACTACCACGGCCTTGCGGATTTTCTTCTCGTCGCGGATCTTGCGCAGGAAGTCGGCGTCGCGCATCGACTGCAGCGTGGTAATCCCCTCCAGATCCGCCCCCGGGACCGGGGGCATGATCGGTTCGGCACCGGTTGCCAGCACGAGCTTGTCATACGGGACCTCAAAGGTTGAGCCGTCAGCCAACTTGCGACAGTGCACCTGTTTTTTCGCGCGATCAATCCCGATCACCTCGGTCTCGGTAATCGCCGTGATTCCCTTGGCATTCAGGAAGAATCCGGGATCGCGCACCACGCCGGTCGGCGTGCACAGGAGCTGGTTGCGGTCATCGAACACACCGCCCACATAATAGGGATAACCGCAGGAGGCCATGGAAAGGTCCGGTGCCTTCTGGATAATGGTGATCTCCGCATGCTGGTCCATCCGCCGCGCCTTGGCGGCCGTCTTCGGACCGGCCGCACTCCCGCCCACCACCACAATTCGCCTCGCCTTTTTCGACATGATAAAACCTTTCTTCAACCTGATTTTGAACCACAGAAAACAATATCACGGCATACACACAAGTGATTGCCACAAAAAGCACAAAACACACAAAACGTAACGCCGACAGTTCTTTTGTGAATTCTGTGCCTTTTTGTGGCTAACCATGCTTTTCCATCGTTACGGCGTGCCACACGGCACCCTAAAGCTTCTTCTTCTCGAACCAGGCGAACAGGGCGATGAACCCCGCACTCAACAACACGATCCAGACCCAGTGGTTGATTCCTGTGACCGAAGCCAAGGTCACTTTGCCCAGATCGCCCCAGGTCAGCACCGTCGATTTCAGCGCGGGATACGCTTCGGCGTAGACCGCCGCGCCAACGAGCATGCCCAGCACCGCCCAGAGGGCATGCCAGCGGCCTTCACCGATCGCGCCGACGGATGTGCCGGGGCAATACCCCGCCACGGCCCAGCCGATACCGAACAGGATCCCGCCGATCAGGTTGGCCCCGACCACGGCACCCTTGACATTCAAGGCGATCACCCCTAGATCCGCCAGCAAATTGATGCCGATCATTCCGACGATGATGGCCGAAAGCATAAACTTTAAAATCGTCAGGTCCTTGAACAACATCGCGCCGACCTGCTTCTCATAGCGCAGCACCCGCCCCTGCTGGAGCAATGCCCCGAACAGGACACCCGTCACCAACCCCAGAATGAGTTCCTTCATTTCGCACCTCCCTTACGATACATCAGGTTCGCCACGACCACACCCGCACCGAAGAAGCCGGCCATGGCGATAAAGCCGCTGATCGACAGTTGCATCAACCCGCTCAAGCCGTGCCCGCTCGGGCAGCCGCCCGCCATGCGGGCACCGAACATCGAGACAACCCCGCCGAGAAATGCCCCGATCGCACGGACACCGATTTTCGACCCGAAGCGGTCCGACCAGACCGGCGGCACACTTTCCAGCTTGAAGGACCCATCCAGTCGCGATGCCGCAAAGGCACCCAGCAGGATCCCGGCCACCACCATCATCTGCCAGTCCACTTTGACTTTCGTCCGTGTGAAGTAGGCATTATTGGCGACATGCTCGGGAGCCACCTGCTGTTCGACTAGGCCTGCCGCACGCGCAAACGTGGTCGAGGCTCCCAGATATTTGCCGCTGCCCAGTAACTGGGTCGACACCACCACGGAGAGCACCGCCAGCACACCGGCCAGCGCCCCCGCCAGATACGGTCTCCATTTCGCGTTCATTGCTGCACCTCCTCTGCTCCACTGTCTAGCAAACGGCGTCAATCGCGTCAACCAATTGCGCTTCCGACTGTACGCCGACAAACTGCTTCACGGTCTTGCCGTCCTTGAAGACAATCAACGTCGGAATCGAGCGGATCCCGAACTCGGCCGCCACCTGCGGGGCCTCGTCGACATTCACCTTGGCCACCTGCGCCTTTCCGGCAACCTTAGCGGCCACCTTGTCCACAATCGGCCCCTGCGTCATGCAGGGCCCGCACCAAGGTGCCCAGAAGTCCACCAGCGTGACACCCTTGGCCACCGTCCCCGCAAAATTCGTCTGATTTAACTCAAGTACATCCGCCATTTAACACCTCCTGTTTTGATAACGTTTTTATCTACGCATGTTGATAATGCAGATGCCGTGCCAACTCGAAAGAATCGCCAAGATTATGTATGCTTGAAACTTCTGAACAGCGTTTGTGGTGGGTCTCGGTTAACGATTACGGGCGACGATTACGATGGACGATTGAGAGAATGTTCCTCGTAATCCGTAATCGTCGCCCGTAATCGTCACCCGAAAAAGGTCTGCAGACTGCGGTCTGTAGTCTGCAGTCTAACCATGAAGTTACAACCCCGTACCCGTTGCATAAACAATAATGCAACGTTGCGCAACGTTG